>CAYNFN010000333.1:0-1564 GCA_964396485.1 uncultured Alcaligenaceae bacterium | reverse complement strand
TGTGTCAGTCATTGTAAACGGAGCGCTTGTACGGCTGCTCCCGCAAACGGGCGTACCGCTAACGAGTCACAGCCGTCCGGCTACACGGCGTCCTCGCCGTCTTGCCCTCGACCCGAATCGCCTCGGTCGCGCATGTGGAACCTGATCAGAGCTTCCCTAAGCTGCTGCAGCGCCTATGATGGGCACTTTTCGGGGAATCTGGAACGGATGGACAAGAACGCGACGCCGGGGGGCATCTACCCGATGCTTTACGCCTTTTTCACGGCGCGGGGCGAGCTGGACCGGAGCGCGACACTGCGCCAGGTACAGGCGTTCGTGGACAACGGCGCCCATGGCATGGCGATGCTGGGGCTGGGCACCGAAGTGAACAAGCTCTCGGATGCGGAGCGGCGGCAACTGGTCGAATGGGTGGCTGAGGACCTGGCAGGGCGGCTGCCGCTGGCGGTGACGGTGAACGCGCCCACCGTCGACGCGCAAGTCGAGTTCGCACGATTCGCGCGGGCGCACGGCGCATCGTGGGTGATCCTGCAGCCGCCTCCCGATCGTGGCGTGCCGGAGCAGTTCTTCGTGCGCTTTTTCGGGGCGGTGGCCGACCGTCTCGACATTCCGGTCGCCATCCAGAACGCGCCCGAGTATCTCGGCGTGGGCCTCAGCGCCGCAGGCATCGACGCGCTTGCGCGCAATCATGCGAATTTCCGCATCCTAAAGGGCGAGGGCCCGGCGCTCGCGATTCGCCGGGTGATCGAGGAAACCGGGGGGCGGGTAACGGTGTTCAACGGCCGCGGCGGACTGGAACTCATCGATAACCTGCGCGCGGGCTGCGCCGGAATGATTCCGGCTGCCGATACCTTCGACCGGCAGGCGCGCATATTCGATCTGTTCCAGGCGGGCAGGGAGGCCGACGCCGAATTGACTTACGGCGAAGTGCTGCCGGCGATCGTATTCGTCATGCAGTCGTTGGAGACGCTGCATTGTTACGGCAAGCGTCTGGCTGCCCGGCGGCTCGGATTGGGTGCGGTGCATGACCGCATCCCTGCGCTCGCCGTGGACGCGTTCGGGCTGCAGTGCGTCGAACGCTATGCCACGGCGCTGGGGCCGTTCGCATAGACGGGTGTGCCGTCGAAATCCAGCGCCGCCACGGCTTGCGAGTGCCGTCCGACAAGAAAACGCCCGGCGGATTTCTGCCGGGCGTCATTTCCTAACTTGCGCCGGAATGCGTTCAGTGCGGTTTGCCGCGGCCCGCTCTTCCCGCCGTGACCTTCATCGGCTTTCTTTTCTTCTTGCCCTTCGGGCGGGTCTTGCCATGGCTGCCCCGGAAAAGCTTCCCGCGGCGTGTACGTGCGTCACCACTTCCCATCATCTCCTCCTGGTGTCCTGTTCAGCTGCTTCGCCGCTGAAAACCCGACGAGAATCGGCGCCATGCTGTGTTACGAGTCCTCGCCGTGCGTGTCGGAGCGCGGAAGAGGGGCCCCTCTGGGGATCTGACCGCGGAGACACGCGTAAGGCCGGTGGTGACACGCTATTGGCCGGTTGCACGGTCGCATCCCCGCAAGCGGGGCCCCTG
>CAYNFN010000332.1:0-6025 GCA_964396485.1 uncultured Alcaligenaceae bacterium | reverse complement strand
CTCACCACCTCCGACTACAGGTTCATGCTTGAGGACAGTCGCGCGCGGGCGCTGATCGTATCGGAGGCATTGCTGCCGAATTTCGAGCCGCTGCTGAAAAGTCTGCCGTTCCTCGAGCACGTCGTCGTGTCCGGCAAGGATCCGCATGGGCACGCGCACCTGCAATCGCTGATGTCGAAGGCGGCCACCAATTTCGAGGCCGCGCCGACAACCTGCGATGACGTGTGCTTCTGGCTTTATTCTTCGGGCTCGACCGGCACGCCGAAGGGGACGGTACACGTCCATTCCAGCTTGATCCAGACCGCGGAGCTCTATGCCAAGCCGGTCCTGGGCATTCGTGAAAGCGACATCGTGTTCTCCGCAGCGAAGCTCTTCTTCGCCTACGGTCTGGGCAATTCGCTGACGTTTCCGCTCGCAGTGGGCGCGACCACGGTGCTGATGGCGGAGCGGCCTACGCCTGCCGCCGTATTCAAGCGCCTCAAGGAGCAGCGCCCCACCATCTTCTACGGCGTTCCGACCCTGTACGCTAACCTGCTCGCGAGCCCGGACCTGCCGCGCAAGGAGGAAGTCGCGTTGCGTATCTGCACTTCGGCGGGCGAAGCGCTTCCCGCCGAAATCGGCCGGCGCTGGAACGAGCGTTTCGGTGTCGAACTGCTCGACGGCATCGGCTCCACCGAGATGTTGCATATCTTTCTTTCGAATCGTCCGGGCGACGTGCGCTACGGCACGACCGGCAAGCCGGTGCCCGGCTACCGGATCCGCCTGATGGACGAGGAGGGTCGCGAAGTTGGCCCCAATGAACTCGGCGAGCTGCAGATCAGCGGCCCGACTAGTGCGATCATGTATTGGAATAACCGGGCCAAGACGCTTGCGACCTTCGTCGGCCCCTGGACCCGCGCCGGCGACAAGTACACGGTCGATGGCGACGGTTACTACACCTACGGCGGCCGTTCCGACGACATGCTCAAGGTAAGTGGCATGTACGTTTCGCCCTTCGAGGTAGAAGCCGCGTTGCTGACGCATCCGGACGTCCTCGAAGCGGCAGTGGTCGGCGCGATGGACGAACAGCAACTGGTGAAGCCCAAGGGCTATGTCGTCACCAAGCAGGGCGTGACCGGCACGGCCGCGCTTGCCGAGGCACTCAAGCAGCACGTCAAGAATCGCCTGGCGCCATACAAGTATCCGCGCTGGATCGACTTTGTCCCTGAGCTACCAAAGACCGCAACCGGTAAAATCCAACGTTTCAAGCTGAGAGCGAAGCCGTGAATGCCGTGAATGCCGTGAATGTCGTGAATGTCGTGAATATCGTGAATGTCGTGAAAACGACGAAGGAAGTTTCAGTGCAGGCTAACCTTCACGTTATGCCGGAACCAATACGCGAAAATGCAGGCAGACAACGCTTAGCGAGGGAACAGGAATGAGCATACGGAACGAATTTCATGAGGGCAGGCGTGAATTTCTCATCGGTGCCGGTGCTCTGGCGGGCGCTTCGCTGCTGCCATCCTTGGCGCGTGCGCAATCGCAAAAAATCCGGCTGGGCTTGATGCTGCCTTACACCGGCACCTACGCCCAGCTCGGAAACGCAATCGAGAACGGGCTGAGGCTGACGCTCGAGGAAGGCGGCGGCAAGCTCGGCAGCCGCGAGGTCGAGATCTTCAAGGTCGACGACGAGTCCGAACCGTCCAAGGCCACCGACAACGCCAACCGCCTCATCACCCGCGACAAGGTCGATGTGCTCATCGGCAGCGTGCACTCGGGTGTGGCCATGGGAATGATCAAGGTGGCGCGCGAAGCCGGCACGCTGCTCGTCATCCCGAACGCCGGGGCCGACGCGGCGACCGGAGCGCTGTGCGCGCCCAACGTGTTCCGCACCTCATTCTCCAACTGGCAGCCGGTGCATCCGCTCGGCAGGGTGATGGCCGAGAGGGGCCATAAACGCGCGGTATTCATCACCTGGAAGTACGCCGCGGGGGAGGAGTCGCTCGCGTCTTTCAGGGAGGCATTCAGCGCGGTCGGCGGCACGGTGGTCAAGGAATTGTTCGTGCCGTTCCCGAACGTGGAGTTTCAGGCCCTGCTTACCGAGATCGCCGCGCTCAGACCGGATGCGGTCGCGTGTTTTTTCGCTGGCGGCGGCGCAGTGAAATTCGTGAAGGATTACGCGGCGGCCGGTCTTAAGGACAAGATCCCGCTCTACGGGTCGGGCTTTCTCACCGAAGGCGTGCTGGCGGCGCAGGGCGACGCGGCGGAAGGTTTGCTGACCACGCTGCATTACTCCGAATCGCTGGACAACCCGAAGAACAAGGCCTTCCGCGCCTCCTATGTCAAGTCGTACAAGACCCATGCCGACGTGTATGCAATGCAGGGCTACGACACCGGACTGCTGCTCATGCAGGCCCTCGACAAGGTCAGGGGCGACATCGGCAACAAGAGCGCATTGATCGCAGCGATGGAGGCCGCGGTCATCGACAGCCCGCGCGGCCAGTGGAAGATGTCGAAGGCGCACAATCCGATCCAGGACATCTACCTGCGCCGCGCCGAGAAAGGCGACAACAAGGTGATCGGCATCGCCTGGAAGGCGCTCGAAGATCCAGCCCGAGGCTGCAAAATGCAGTGACGAGTGACGAGTGACAGGTGACGGGCGAAAACCTGACCCAGATTGAGATAGAGACCACTTTGGGAAACGTCCGTGTCGTTCGCAAGAACGACGCTTTCCGAGCTATGCAGGCAGTTGGATTTTGGTAATCGCATGAGTGAAAACCAGCGAGATGGACGAATAGTCTCGAGTCCTTGCGCGTTACCTGTCTCTCGTCACTTGTCACTCGTCACTCGTCACTCGTCACCTGTCACTCGTCACCTGTCACTCGTCACCGATTCATGGATTTCGCAACCTTCCTGATTCAACTGCTGAACGCGGTGCAGTACGGGCTGCTGTTGTTCCTGGTGGCGAGCGGACTGACGCTGATTTTCGGCATCATGGGGATCATCAATCTGGCGCACGGCAGCTTTTACATGATCGGGGCGTATCTCGCCTGGTCGCTGTCGGGCCGGCTCGGCAACTTCTGGGTGGCGATCGCGCTGGGCATCGTTCTCACCGTGCTGCTCGGGATGCTGCTGGAATGGCTGCTGATCAAGCGCCTCTACCAGCGCGATCACCTCTATCAGGTGTTGCTTACCTACGGACTGATCCTGATTTTCGAGGAATTGCGCAGCATTATCTGGGGCGACGATGTCCACGGCGTGCCGATTCCCGACGTCCTGTCCGCATCCATCCCCCTGACCGACACGCTGGCGTACCCGGTGTACCGCTTGTGGATGTCGGGTGTATGCGTGGTCCTGGCGGTGATGATGTACTGGCTGATCCAGCACACGCGGCTCGGAATGATGATCCGCGCCGGCGCGTCCAACCGCGACATGACGCAATCGCTCGGCATCAACATCCAGCTTCTCTACCGGCTTGTGTTCGCCCTCGGCGTGGCGCTGGCCGCGTTTGCCGGGATGATCGCCGCGCCGGTGTCTTCGGTGTTTCCCGGCATGGGCGGGCAGGTGCTGATCATCTGCTTCGTTGTAGTGGTGATCGGCGGGATCGGCTCAGTCAAAGGCGCGCTGGTCGCCGCGCTGCTGATCGGCCTGGTGGATACTTTCGGCAAGGTGCTGGAGATCGAAATCGGCGGCTTCAGGGTTCTGCCGGAACTGGCCGGGATGAGCGTTTACATGCTGATGGCGATCGTGTTGCTGTGGCGGCCTGAAGGCCTCTTTGGGAAGAGGCTTTGATGGGCGGCGGACGCGTCACCGTTGCCGCGATGATCCTGTGCCTGCTGGCGCTCGCCGTGCTGCCGTTTTTCGCCGACAAGTTCACGGTCCAGCTCGTCACCAAGATAATGATCATGGCGATCTTCGCCATGAGCCTCGATCTTCTGGTGGGTTACACCGGCCTGGTGAGCCTGGGACACGCGGCATTCTTTGGCATATCGGGCTACATTCTCGCGCTCAGCACGCCGCAATATCAAGCAGCGAACTTCTGGGTCAGCCTGCCGCTCGCAATGGCCGGCGCGGGAGCGTTGGCGCTGGTGATCGGCTGCCTGGTCCTGCGCGTCACCGGCGTGTACTTCATCATGGTGACGCTCGCTTTTGCGCAGATGCTGCACTATCTTTTTCACGACACGGGAATCGCCGGCGGCTCGGATGGCATGTACATCTACCTTCGCCCCGACGCGAGCATCCTCGGCTGGCGGCCATTCGACCTCGAGAAGTTCGGCGATTTCTATTTTGTCGTCCTCGCATTGTTCATCGCGGTTTTCCTTTTCCTGCGAGTGGTGCTGCGCTCCCTGTTCGGACAGGTGATCTCGGGCGTTCACGTCAATGAATCCCGCATGCGTTCGGTCGGCTTCCCCACTTTCCGCTACAAGCTCGCCAGCTTCGTGCTGGCCGGCATGCTCGCCGGCATCGCGGGTTACCTGTCTGCGGTGCAGTTCGGCGTGGTCAACCCCGACATGCTCGGCTGGCATCTGTCGGGATCGGTGTTGATGATGGTGATCCTCGGCGGCATGGGTTCGCTGGTCGGCCCAATCGTGGGCGCGTTTGCGATGATGCTGCTCGAACTGGGGTTCCAGTCGCTCACCAAGCACTGGCAGTTGCCGATGGGGCTCGCGATTGTACTGGTGGCGCTGCTGCTGCCGCGTGGACTGATCGGCCTCGCGAGCTTGAGATCGCGCAGCAAGGAAACCGCCGATGCCTGAGGCGATCCTGGAAACGCGTGAACTGACGCGCTACTTCGGCGGACTGGCCGCGGTGCGCGACGTATCGGTTGCCTGCAACGTCGGCGAGCTGCACGCCGTGATCGGCCCGAACGGCGCGGGAAAAAGCACGCTGATCAATCTGCTGTCCGGCGACCTGCCTTCGAGCGGCGGCAGCGTGCGCCTCCGCGGACGCGACATTACCGGCCTTCGCGCGGACCGGATTTCGCGGCTCGGCGTAGGGCGCAGCTATCAGAAGACCAACGTGTTCCTGCCGTTCACCGCATTCGAAAACTGCCGGCTCGCGGCGCAGTCGCGGCTGCCGAGCTCGATGCGATTTTTTAGATCGGCTGCAAGCTACCGCGTGGTTTCACAGTCCGCCGAGCGCGCGTTGGTGATGGCAGGACTGGAGGGCCGCGAAGGCGTAACCGTTGCGGCTCTCTCGCACGGGGAGCAGCGTCAGGTCGAGATTGCGATGACGCTTGCCACCAACCCGGTGCTGCTTCTGCTCGACGAACCGCTGGCCGGAATGGGCGCGGAGGAATCGGCGCGCATCGTCGAACTGCTGCAGAGACTGAGGAAAGACCACGCCATCCTGCTGGTCGAGCATGACATGGACGCGGTATTCGCGGTGGCGGACAGGCTCACGGTGATGGTGAGTGGCCAGGTGCTCGAATCCGGACCACCGGCACAGATCCGCTCCAGCCGGGCGGTGCAGGAAGCCTACCTCGGGGAAATGCAATGAGAAGCGCATTCACCGCAAAGACGCAAAGGACGCAAAGAAAGTGAATTCGTGTTGAAACCGCGCACAAATGGGTAGGCCAACGAGGTGACCATTGAGATTCCTTGTTCACGGACTGCCAGGTCTCCGGATTTCATTTTTTCGTTTCCCTTCGCGTACCCCTCAAGGGGGTATTGAAATGAATCCTTTGCGCCTTTGCGGTGAAAAAGGTTTAGACACATGCCTGAATTGCTGATCGAGGCTCGGGGCATTCACGCCTACTACGGCGCGAGCCACGTTCTGCACGGCGTGGATCTGGTGGTGCATCGTGGCGAAACCATCGGCCTGATGGGACGCAACGGCATGGGCAAGACCACGCTGATCCGGAGCATTCTGGGTCTGTTGCCGCCGCGCTCGGGAGCGGTCCGGGTGCACGGAAAGAACATGACCGGAACGGCGCCGCACGCAGTCGCGCGTGCCGGGATAGCGTACGTGCCGGAGGGGCGCGGCGTCTTTCCGAATCTTTCGGTACGCGAGAACCTCGTCATGTCGGCACGACCGGGCCCTGACG
>CAYNFN010000331.1:0-3529 GCA_964396485.1 uncultured Alcaligenaceae bacterium | reverse complement strand
TCCTTGAAACGGTCGATGCGCGGGAACGGGCTCACCGCCAGGAACTCGCGATCCACCCGCAGGTGGGTATGGCCCTTGCCGCGGGCCCATTTCGCCAGTTCGGTGTAGACGCCCTTGCGGTTCACCACCAGCGGCGCAAGCAGGCCGATGCGCACTCCCCGGTACTCACGCATCAGTCGCGCGGCGATCGCCTCTTCGCTCTGCGGCTCGATCGGCACCTTGCAGTCGGGGCAATGCTGCACGCCCAGTTTCACGAACAGCAGCCGCAGGAAATGATGGATCTCGGTCAGCGTGCCCACCGTGCTCTTGCTCCCGCCACGGCTGCTGCGCTGCTCGATCGCCACCGTCGGCGGGATGCCGCGCACCGAATCCACGTCCGGACGCGAGGCCGGCTGCACGAACTGGCGGGCATAGGCGTTCAGCGACTCGAGGTAGCGGCGCTGGCCTTCGGCGAAGACGATATCGAAAGCGAGCGTGGACTTGCCGCTGCCGGACACACCGGTCACCACGGTGAAGCGCTCGCGCGGGATCGACAGATCGATGTTCTGCAGGTTGTGCTCGCGGGCGTTGTGAATCTGGATCGAGGGACGAGGGCTGGGGGACGAGGGACGAGGGGGCTGCGCCGCTTTAAGTTGCGCGACCGCGCCTTTCTCCAGCGCCTTTTCGTACTGGGCGAGCGCCTTGCCGGTATGCGACTTCGGGTTGCGCAGCACTTCGGACGGCGTGCCGGCGCACACCAGCTCCCCGCCGGCGTCGCCACCCTCGGGACCGAGGTCCACGATCCAGTCGGATGCACGGATCACGTCGAGGTTGTGCTCGATCACCACCAGCGAATGGCCCGCCGCCAGCAGCTTGCGCAGCGCCTGAAGCAGTTTCGCCACATCATCGAAGTGCAGGCCGGTGGTAGGTTCATCGAAAAGAAACAGGGACCCTCCCCTCACCCCCGCCCTCTCCCCTCGAATTCGAGGGGAGAGGGTGTTTATTGATTGTGCGTCGCGCCGTTTTGCTCCCTCTCCGCGCGCAGTGGGGAGACAAGGGAACACTTGAAGCGCAGCAGGGTCGGGGAGAGGTGCAAGGTGTTTTGCCAGTTTGAGGCGCTGCGCTTCGCCACCGGACAACGTCGGTACCGGCTGGCCGAGTTTGATGTACTCCAGACCCACATCTACCAGCGGCTGCAACCGCGCGATAACCTCCGGGCGGTCGGCGAAAAATACGGACGCCTCCGACACGGTCATGTCCAGCACATCCGCGATCGACTTGCCCTTGACGCTCAGTTCCAGCACCTCGGCGCGGAAACGCTTGCCGTCGCAGTCGGGGCAGCGCAGGTACACGTCGGAAAGGAACTGCATCTCCACGTGTTCGAAGCCATTGCCGCCGCAGGTCGGGCAGCGGCCGTTGCCGGAGTTGAAGCTGAAGGTGCCGGGGGTATAGCCGCGCTCCTTTGCCGCCGGCTCCTTGGCGTAAAGATCGCGGATCGGCTCCCAGGCGCCCACGTAGCTCGCCGGGTTGGAGCGCGTGGTGCGTCCGATCGGGGTCTGGTCCACCATCACCACTTCGGCAATGCGCTCGTGCCCGCGGAGCTCCCGGTGCGCGCCGGGCAACTCGGTGGGCTTGCCCTTGTGCTTCAGGAGCGCCGCATAAAGCACGTCCTGGATCAGCGTGGACTTGCCGGAGCCGCTGACGCCGGTGATGCAGACCAGGCGATTGAGCGGAATCGCAACGTCAATGTGCTTGAGATTGTGTTCGGCGGCGCCGAATATCTCGAGCCTCGCCGCTTTGGAATCGACCGGCGCCGGCTCGATGCCCGCGTCGGCGCGCTTGCGTCCGGAAAGATAATCGCCGGTCAGCGACTTGGCGTTGCGCGCGAGCTCGGACGGCGTGCCGAAGAACACCACTTCACCGCCGCGCTCGCCCGGTCCGGGGCCGATGTCGAGGATGCGGTCCGCTTCGAGCATGATCTGCGGATCGTGCTCCACCACCACCAGCGAATTGCCGGCATCGCGCAGCCGTTGCATCACACCGATCACCCGGCCCATGTCGCGCGGATGCAGGCCGATCGATGGTTCGTCCAGCACGAACAGTGTATTGGTGAGCGAAGTGCCGAGCGCTGTGGTGAGATTGATGCGCTGGACTTCGCCGCCCGAGAGCGTGCGCGACTGGCGGTCCAGCGTCAGATAGCCGAGCCCGACCCGTTCGAGATAGTCGAGCCGCGCGCGGATTTCTCCGAGCAACTGATCCGTGGCCTCGTCCAACGGGGTGGGAAGATGCAGCGAACCGAAGAATGCCCGCGACTTGTCGATCGGCAGCAGCATTAGGTCGTGCACCGTCAGGCCAGGCAGCACGGCGAGCTGCGCATCGCTCCACTTCACGTCCCGCGGCATGAAGCGCCTGCCGGCGGGCAGCACGCCATCGGCATCTTCCTTTGTACCCAGCCGCCACAGCAGCGCATCCGGCTTCAGACGCGCACCTTTGCACGCAGTGCACGGGGTGTAGGCGCGGTACTTTGAGAGCAGCACGCGGATGTGCATCTTGTAGCTTTTGGTTTCGAGCCAGCTGAAGAAACGGCGCACGCCATACCAGGTGCCTGGCCAGGACTTCTTCCAGCTCACCCATCCCGGTTCGCCTTCGAGCACCCAATACGTGTGCGCATCACTCAGCTCGCGCCACGGCGTATCCAGCGGGATGCCGCGCTTCTTCGCGCATTTCTCGATGTCGTCCTGGCATTCGTGGAAACTCGGCGTCTGCCACGGTTTGATCGCGCCGCCCGCAAGCGTCTTCGATTGGTCGGGAACGATCAGCCCGAAGTCGATGCCGATCACCCTGCCGAAGCCGCGGCAGGTTTCGCACGCCCCTAGCGGCGAATTGAAAGAGAAAAGGTTAGGCGTCGGATCGGCGTAGTGGATGTCGCATTCGGCGCAATGCAGGTCCGAGCTGTAGCGCCACGGTGTGGCGCCAGGTGACGGGTGACGAGTGACGGGTGACTGGTCTGCGCTTTCGCGTCCAACCTCGCTTTCCGCCACGGGATAAACGTTGACCCTGCCCTGCCCGACCCTCAGCGCTGCTTCCAACGCTTCCACCACCCGAACCCGCTCTGCACTGGACATGCGAAAGCGATCCTGCACCAGCTCCAGGAAGTTCTTGCGCTGCGAGTGAATCCGCGTATAGCCCTGCTGATCCAGGAGCTGTTTGACCTCGGCTTCGGAAAAGTTCTTCGGCACAGTGAGCGGAAAGGTGACGATCAGGCGGGGATCGCCGGCTTCGGCTGCCCGCTCGCGCAGCGCCTCGAAGATCGTATCCGGTAAGTCGCGCGTCACCGGCTGCCCGCAGCCGCGGCAGTACAACTGCGCGGCGCGCGCGTACAGCAGTTTCACGTGATCGGTGAGTTCGCTCATGGTGCCGACCGTGGAACGCGAGGTGCGCACCGGATTGGTCTGGTCGATCGCGATCGCCGGTGGAATGCCTTCGATCCGGTCCACCTGCGGCTTGTCCATGCGCTCCAGGAACTGGCGCGCGTACGGCGAGAAGGTCT
>CAYNFN010000330.1:0-3831 GCA_964396485.1 uncultured Alcaligenaceae bacterium | reverse complement strand
CACATCGAATCCCTGCCCTATTCTCATGTATACCTTTCTAACCGCAAAGACGCACTAAACCTTCACCGCAAAGGCGCAAAGACGCAGAGGAAACGCCGAGAAAACCGAACGAAGCGTGTCAAAAAGCGGAAGGATGCCGATTCGCCCTACCGAGCCGATATATCGCGGTGGCGCGACTATCCACCTCTTAATCTTCACCGCAAAGACGCAAAGGCGCAAAGGAAACGCCGAGAAAAACAGTCGATGCGCGACAAATTTCGGGAGGACTCCGATTTGCCACCACCCGATCAACCATTCGCGGTGTCGCGACGATCCACTTCAAATCTTGCATTTTCACAGCAATTTGTTTTTGCTTTCCTTTGCGTTTCCTTTGCGCCTTTGCGCCGTTGCGGTTAAGCGTTCCGCGGATCATGTGTTCTTCAGAATCAACTCGGCGAGCGCCAGATCCTCCGGATAGGTCACCTTGAGGTTGGTGATGTCCGAAGCGACCAGCCGCGGTTGCATTCCCAGCCTCTCTATCGCCGAAGCCTCATCGGTGATGTACGCAAGATCCACGGACTGAAGAGCGCGGGTCAACAGGCCGTAACGGAACATCTGGGGGGTCTGCGCCTGCCAAAGCCCGACGCGCGGCTCGGTGGCCACCACCCGTGCACTTGAATTTGCGCGCTTCAGTGTATCCGCAAGCGGCACAGCGAGCAGGCCACCAGTTTGATCCGCACCGATTTCGCCGATCAAGCGGTCAAGCAATGCCGACGTGACGCACGGACGCGCAGCATCGTGCACCAGAATCCAGTCATCCCCGGCGACCTCCCTTTCGATCCGTTGCAGGCCATTGCGTACCGTCTCGGCGCGTGACTCTCCGCCGGCGTACAGCGGCACCAGCTTTGCACCGAATGGATTCCAGTCGTATTCATCGAACCATCGATCAGCGGCTGCCAGTACGACATACACGCGCTCCACCAGCGCGTGCGCGCACAGGCGCGCGATCGAGTGGTGAAGAAGCGGTCGATTCATTATCGGCAGGTATTGCTTGGGCAGGGTCTGGCCCATGCGACTGCCGGCGCCGGCCGCCGGGATGAGGGCGAGGTATCGGGACATTGGCGAAAGGCCTGCATTATCAACCGGTATCTGCGGCCGGGCAAGAAAACTCACGTCCATTCAAGTTGTTGAGTATCGAGTGGCATATTCGACTTCTTGGGGCTTGACTTGTAAACGAGACTCGATATCATTTGCATTAAGCTATTTAATCATGACCAGGACAAAAACGTGAACATTCAATTTCGCCTTGTATTGCCTCTGCTCGCTGCCTGCGTATTGGGTGCCGCTCCCGCATCTGCCCAGGAAACCTACACGATCGTTTTCAAGGACCACCGCATTGTCCCGGACGTCCTTCAGGTCCCTTCGGGGCAGAAAATCAAACTCATCGTCGACAACCAGGATCCGACGCCCGAAGAGTTCGAGAGTCATTCCCTGAACCGCGAAAAAGTCATACCCGGTAAGTCGAAGGCGACGATATACATCGGACCGCTGAAACCGGGCAGCTATGAGATTTTCGGCGAGTTCCACCAGGATACGGCGCAAGGCCGCATCGTCGCGAAGTAGGGCGAGAAGTACATGTTTGCCACCGCACTGGTCGTATTCCGCGAGGCGCTCGAAGCGGCCCTGATCATCGGCATCGTTCTTGCCGCCAGCCGCGGGGTGCGGCGCCGCGCCTTCATTGCCACATCCGGCATCGCTGCCGGGATAGTCGGCGCAATCGTCATCGCCGCACTGGCGCGACAAATTGCCGAAGCCGCCGCCGGCATCGGTCAGGAAATCCTGAACGCGACGATTCTCGGCGCGGCGGTGCTCATGCTCGGCTGGCACAACGTGTGGATGAGCCGCCACGGGCGCGAATTGTCGGCGCGCATGAAGGCGGTCGGCGGTGGAATCGCCGCCGGCGCCCTCCCCGTCTGGGTCCTGGGCAGCGTGATCGGGCTGGCCGTACTGCGCGAAGGCGCGGAGGTAGTGCTGTTTCTCTACGGCATCGCGGCCGGCGGCGGCGATGCCGCCAGCATGGTCGCTGGTGGACTATCAGGGCTCGGTGCCGGCGTCCTCGTGGGCACGCTGCTGTACTTCGGCATCCTGGGTATTCCGCTGCGACATTTTTTCACCGTCACCGGCATCATGATCCTGTTACTGGCCGCGGGGCTCGCCGCCCAGTCGGCCGGGTTTCTCCTGCAGGCGGGCCTGCTGCCTTCGCTCGGCGAGCAACTTTGGGATACCTCCTGGCTGATCGACGAGGGTTCCATTGCCGGACAGTTTCTGCACGCCCTGGTGGGCTATGTGGCCCAGCCCGCCGGCGTGCAGGTCCTCGTTTACACCGTGACAATTCTTGTCATAGGAGGTTTGATGTTCACGGTTGGCCGTCCCCTGCCCGTTTCCAGAACGCCCGCACTTTCCGCTGTCGCCCTTGCCGCTGTCACCGCGCTCTTTGCTGCGGCGGCACCCGCACCCGCCGACGCGGCGCCCTTCAAGGTCTATTCGCCCGCGGTGGTCAAGGGCGAAAATGAGATCGAGTATCGCGGCTTCCGCGATTTCGACGACGATTCCTCGCGCGACGGTGCAGAGACGCAAAAGCTCGGCGTGGGGCGCGGCTTCACCGATTTCTGGTTCAGCGAGATTTACACCGTTTACAAGAAGGCACCAGGCGGCTCCTACGACCATGACGCGATCGAATGGGAGAACCGTTTCCAGTTGACCGAGCAGGGAAAGTACTGGGCCGATCTCGGCCTGCTGGTCGAGTACGAAGCCACCCCGCATGGCAACCCGGATGAACTCGTCATCGCACCGATCATCGAGAAAGCCGTCGACCGCTGGGTCGGAACCGTCAATCTATTCTTTGAACGTGAGGTCGGCAGCGGCAGGTCTTCGGGTACGACGTTTGCCTATGCCGCCAGGTTGAAGTACCTGCTGCACCCGCGATTCGAGCCGGCGATCGAGGCATTCGGCGAACCAGGACAGTTCAATCACTTCGGTTCGTTCAACGAGCAGGAACACTGGGTCGGACCGGCGGTTTACGGCGCGGCTGGACTGGGCGGAACCCACAAGCTCGTTTACAGCGTGGCCTACCTGTTCGGTGAGACTTCGGTTTCGAGCGATAACCGCGCAATACTGCGACTCGAGTACGAATTTTTCTAGGCTTCGCCGTTACTCAAGCCTCACCGTAAAACCTCACCGCAAAGGCGCAAAGGCGCAAAGAAAACGCAAAGGAAAGCAAAAACATGTGAGGTTAAAAAGCATAGGGGTGGATAGTTGCGCGCCCGCGATGTATCGACCGGGTGGGACAAATCGGAATCCCTCCGCTTTTTGACACGTTTCGTTCGGTTTTCTCTGCGTTTCCTCTGCGCCTTTGCGCCTCTGCGGTGAAGATTTAGTGCGCCTTAAGGCGAGGCGAACAGCGGCGTCCCGAGGGGCCGCCGCGATCCTCTATAATCGCGGCTTCTCTTCAGGCCGCAACGATGCTTCTGCCTCCGCTGACCCCGACCCCGGGGTCGCGTGCCACCTTTCCGCCGCTGCACGGATCCGCAGACGCGCTGGCGCTCGCTGAACTGGCACGCAGCGCGCGTCCGCTGGCAATCATTACCGAGACCGCGCAGGATGCAGAGCGGCTGCGCGAGGAGATCACCTTTTTTGACCCGACGCTGCGTGTATTCCTGCTGCCGGATTGGGAAACGCTGCCCTACGACAGCTTCTCGCCGCACCAGGACCTGATTTCCGAGCGCCTGGCCACGCTCTACCAGATCACCCACGACGCCTTCGACGTTGCCCTGGTGCCGATCACCACCGCTC
>CAYNFN010000329.1:0-2745 GCA_964396485.1 uncultured Alcaligenaceae bacterium | reverse complement strand
AGCAGAAGAAAAAACTGCGCTAGACAACGGTATGGTTGGTGCCCGGGGCCGGACTCGAACCAGCATGGCCTTGCGGCCCAGGGATTTTAAGTCCCATGCGTCTACCAATTTCGCCACCCGGGCGAACCTGCAGTGAACCCTGAGGAGTTTGGAGGCGGGGGTCGGAATCGAACCGGCGTACACGGCTTTGCAGGCCGCTGCATGACCACTCTGCCACCCCGCCGGGGGCGCGCGGCATGATAGCTGCGCTTGATGAACTCTTGCCGTAAACGTCGAGAGGATAACCTGCGGTCCGCAGAAAAACTGCAAAGAGAAAGCGGCTGGTTTCAATTCTGGTGAATTAAAACTAGCCGCTTTCCACAGGCAAACCTGGAGCGGGAAACGAGGCTCGAACTCGCGACCCCAACCTTGGCAAGGTTGTGCTCTACCACTGAGCTATTCCCGCGAAAAACAGAGTTGGCATTATAGGGAGCATGGCCTTTTTGTCAAGAAAAAGGCCGAACCTAGCCGCCCTTTATCGCTTGCGGCAATGCCATTTTCAAATAGTAAATCATGGACCACAAAGTCAGCACCGCCGCGACGTAAATGAGGATGGTTCCGATCGCATGCATGCTCAGCGTCAGGAACTCGTCGTGGTAAAGGAGCATGATAATCGCCGCCATCTGCGATACGGTCTTCACCTTGCCCAGGAACGACACCGCCACGCTCTTGCTCTTGCCGATGCGCGCCATCCACTCGCGCAACGCGGAGATCGCGATTTCGCGGCCGATGATGATTACCGCGATGAAGCCCTCGAGACGGCCGATCCAGACCAGCATGATCAGCGCGGTGGTAACCATGAGCTTATCTGCCACCGGATCGAGGAAGGCGCCGAAAGGCGAAGTCTGGTTCAGCGTGCGCGCAAGGTAGCCATCCAGCCAGTCGGTAATCGCGGCAAAAGAGAAAACCGCCGTGGCCACGAGGTTCTTGTTGTGGTCGGCAATCCAGTCGTGCGGCATGTAGTACACCCCGACCAGCAACGGAATCGTCAGGATGCGCAGCCAGGTGAGGAGATTCGGGAGGTTTATCGGCATGAAGGCGTCAGTGTAGCTGCTGGTAGATTTTTTCGGCGAGTACAGTGCTGATGCCGTCCACCTGCGCAAGTTCCTCCACGCTTGCGGAAGCAACCCCTTTCAGGCCGCCGAAACGCGACAACAGCCGCTGCCTGCGCTTGGCGCCGATCCCGCCTATTTCTTCCAGCGTCGAGCGATTGCGCGCCTTGGCGCGACGGTTACGGTGGCCGGAAATCGCAAAGCGATGCGCTTCGTCACGGATCTGCTGGATCAAGTGCAAACCCGGATGGTCCGAAGCCAGTCGCAGCGGTTCGTTGCGGTCGGGGAAAAACAGTTGCTCGAGACCGGCCTTGCGCTCTTCGCCCTTGGCCACGCCGATCATCGGCAGATCGCTCAGGCCCACTTCGGCGAGCACCTCCAGAGCCGTGCTCACCTGCCCCTTGCCGCCGTCGATCAGGATCAGATCGGGCAGCTTACCCTCGCCTTCCACGATCTTGCGATAACGCCGGTCCAGCACCTGGCGCATCGCGCCATAGTCGTCGCCCGGCTCCACGCCTTTGATGTTGTAGCGGCGGTATTCGCCGGGCTGCATCGCCGAGTTGTCGTACACCACGCATGAGGCCACGGTCGCTTCGCCCATGGTGTGGCTGATGTCGAAACACTCAATGCGGCGCACGTTCTCGGCAAGCCCCAGCGCCTGCTGTAACGCGGCGAGTCGGGTTTCCTGGGTGGCGTGGGCCGCCAGCCGCTGCGCGATCGCCAACTCCGCGTTTTTTTCCGCCATGCGCAGCCAGATGCGGCGCTCGCCGGTCGGGGTGGCGTTGACCTGTACCCTGGTTCCCGCCTGCTGGGACAGCAGTTCCTCGAGCGCCGCCGCTTCGACCGGGCGGTTGACAATGATCGCCGGCGGCACCTCGCGGTTGACGTAGTGCTGCGTCAGGAAGGCTTCAAGCGCGATTTGTTCGTCCCGCTCCTGCGCGTTCTGCGGGAAAAAGCTCTTGTCGCCGCGATGGATCCCCCCTCTGACCATCACCAGGTTTACGCAGATCAGCCCCCCAGTGGCAACCAGCGCGACGATATCGGCATCTACGCCCCGGCTGCTGGTGACGAACTGGGTTTCACGCACCTTGGATAGCGAACGGATCTGGTCCCGGTAGGCCGCCGCGGTTTCGTAAGCCTGCTCCGCCGCGGCTCCGTGCATGCGCTCTTCCAGGCGGTCGACCGCCTCGTCTTCCCTGCCCTGCAGGAACAGTTCCGCGCTCTTGACGTCCTCGGCGTAGTCGGTTTCGCTGATCAGGCCCACGCAGGGTCCGGTACAACGCTTGATCTGGTAAAGCAGGCAGGGTCGCGAGCGGTTGGCGAACACCGTGTCCTCACAGGTTCGCAGCCTGAATATTTTCTGCATCAGCTGGATGCTTTCGCGCACTGCGCCAGCGTTGGGAAATGGGCCGAAGTAGCGATGGGCCTTGTTCAGGGTGCCGCGATGGAAGCCGAGTCGGGGGAGGCGATGGCCGGTCAGGACGATATACGGATACGATTTATCGTCTCTGTACAGTATGTTATAGCGTGGACTTAAACTCTTAATTAAGTTGTTTTCCAGCAGTAACGCCTCGGCCTCTGAGCGCGTCACGGTCGTTTCCAGTCCGCCGACCTGGGTCATCACGAGCTGGATGCGGGGAGCCAGAGACCCGGT
>CAYNFN010000328.1:0-4244 GCA_964396485.1 uncultured Alcaligenaceae bacterium | reverse complement strand
GTACACCGAGTTTCCGCGCAGGCGCGCTTCGAGGTCGATCGGATCGCCGTGGTGCACGTATTGGCTGACATCGGCGATCGCCACCCACAACTTGAAGCCTTTGCCGTGCCGCTCGGCATAGACCGCGTCGTCGAAATCTTTGGCGGTTTCGCCGTCGATCGTAACCAGCGCGAAGTTGCGCAGATCCGCCCGCCCTTTAAGGTCTTTGTCCGTGGCTCCCGTCGGAAACTTGGCAGCCGCTTTTTCAACTTCCCCGGAAAATTCGTGCGGCAGATCGTGCTTCCTCAGCGCGATCTCGATTTCCATCCCGGGATCGGCGTAATTGCCCAGCACCTCGACGATGCGGCCGATGGGCCGCGCGTGGGGCTTCGGCTGCTCGACGATCTCGGCCACCACGACCTGTCCGGGTTTCGCGCCGCCGGTGGCACCGCCAGGGATGAGAATGTCCTGGTTGATGCGCCGGTCTTCCGCTGCCACCACGCCGATGCCGTGTTCGTTGAGGAAGCGGCCCACCACTTTCTGATTGACGTGCTCAAGCACCTCGACAATCTGGCCTTCGCGCCGGCCGCGCACATTCAGTCCACCCTCGCGCGCCACCACGCGGTCGCCGTGCAGCACCTTGGACATTTCTCCCGGATTGAGGAACAGGTCCTCGCCGCGATCGTCGCGGATCAGGAAGACAAACCCGTCCGGGTGGCCCTGCACCCGGCCGTTCACCAAGTCGAGCTTCTCCACCACGCAGATTGCATTCTTGCGGTTGCGCATGACCTGGCCGCTGCGCACCATCGCTGCCAGCCGGCGCACGAATACGTCCATCTCGTGCGGCGCGACGCTGAGCACTTGCGCGAGCCTGTCCTCGGAAACCGGCACGCCCTGCTCGAGCAGGACCTGGAGGATGTATTCGCGGCTGGGAAGCGGATGTTCGTAGCGCGACTGCTCGCGCTCAAGGTGCGGATCGTTGCCGCGCACGTCCGTGCCGCGCGCGGGTGCGGCGGATTTCTTGCGGCTGATGGTTTCGGTTTTCTTGTTTGTTTTCATGGAAAGATCGGCATCTGGAAAGCGCAAACTGCGTTGACAAAACAACACTTTCCCATTACATTCTGCGCCCTCCCGTGCCGAGATGGCGGAATTGGTAGACGCACCAGGTTCAGGTCCTGGCGGTGGCAACACTGTGGAGGTTCGAGTCCTCTTCTCGGCACCAGCCTGAAATCCCCCGCAATCCGCTTCGCAGACTCCCGCCGGTTCGATTACTTCGCAGACTCCCGCCGGTTCGATTACTTCGCAGGCGCGAAAGGATGGCGCAGCACGATGGTCTCCTCGCGGTCGGGACCGGTCGAGATCAGGTCTATCGGAACCTCGCAGGTTTCCTCGATGCGCTTGAGATAGTTGCGCGCATTCATCGGCAGGTCCTGGTGGCGTTTGATGCCGACCGTGCTCTCTGTCCAACCCGGAATTTCTTGGTAGATCGGCTCGCATTCGGCGAGCGCATCCGCTCCGGACGGAAGAATATCCAGCGTCTCCTTGCCGACGCGATAGCCCACGCCGACCTGCAGCGTTTCCACCCCGTCGAGTACGTCGAGCTTGGTGACGCACAATCCCGACACGCCGTTTATCTGGATCGAACGCTTCAGCGCCGCGGCGTCGAACCAGCCGCAACGCCGTGCCCGCCCGGTCGTCGAACCAAACTCGTTGCCGCGGCTGGCAAGGTGCTTGCCGATGTCGTCGTAGAGCTCGGTCGGGAACGGCCCGCCGCCCACCCGGGTCGTGTAGGCCTTGGTGATGCCGAGTACGTAGTGCAGCGCCTGCGGGCCGACGCCGCTTCCCGCAGCCGCCGCGCCAGCGACACAGTTGCTCGAGGTGACGTAGGGATAGGTGCCATGATCGACATCCAGAAGCGTGCCCTGCGCGCCTTCGAACAGCAGGTTCTCGCCGCGCTTGCCCGCCTCGAACAGCAGGCGCGGCACGTCGCCCACCATGGGGCGAAAGCGTTCAGCCAGGGCCAGCGTCTGGTCCAGCGTCTTCTGAAAATCCACCGGCCGGGCGTTGAAGTATTGCTTGAGCACGAAATTGTGATAGTCGAGCACTTCACCCAGCTTCGCGGCGAAACGCTTGCGGTGGAACAGGTCCTGAAGACGGATCGCGCGCCGCGCCACCTTGTCTTCGTAAGCCGGGCCGATGCCGCGCCCGGTGGTGCCGATCTTGCCCTCGCCCTTGGCACTCTCGCGTGCCTGGTCCAGCGCGGCGTGATACGGCAGGATCAGCGGGCAGGCATCGCTGATGGTGAGCCGCCCCTGCACTTCGATGCCGGCGTTCTCCAGAGTTGCCAGTTCGTCCAGCAGCGCCTGCGGCGACACCACCACGCCGTTGCCGATGTAGCAGCGCACGCCGGGTCGCAGAATCCCGGACGGAATCAAGTGCAGCACCGTTTTCTTGCCGCCGATTACCAGCGTATGCCCGGCGTTGTGGCCGCCCTGGAAACGCACCACGCCCTGGGCGTGGTCGGTCAGCCAGTCGACGACTTTTCCCTTGCCCTCGTCACCCCACTGCGTACCGATGACCACCACATTGCTTGCCATTACCACCTCTGGTTCAAAAATCCGATGTGTCGATCAATTCAGGGGCTCGAGCTTCCATGCGCCGGCGCGTGCCACCAGTTGCTGCTCGCAACCCAGCTCGGCGCGATTGGCTTCATGGCCCGGCAGTTCCACCACGACGATGATTCCGCCGGCGCGCAGCCGCGCCACCTCGGCCTGCAGGGCCGCGTCGCCGGGCCGGTGAGGCGCAAGAACGCGCGTGAGCCTGAGGTCGCCATTGCCCATGTCGGCCAGGTCGCGCAAATCCATGGTAAATCCGGTCGCCGGCCTGGCTCGGCCGAAGGCGCGCCCGACTTCGTCGTAACGGCCGCCGCGCGCAATCGCCTCCGGGTGCGCGCCGGCGTAAGCGGCGAACACGACTCCGCTGTGATAGTGGTAGCCGCGCAACTCGGCCAGATCGAAGCACAACTCCTTGACCTCGCCGCTGAGCTGCCTGCCGATCGCTTCCAGCAGATCGAGGCAGGCGCCCAGCTCCGGATACGCCGGCAGGCGTTGGCGCGCAGTCGCAAGCACTTCCACCCCCCCGTAGAGCTGGGGCAAAAGCAACAAGGCATCGCGCGTCTTGGCATCGAGACCCGCCGATAACTCGCGCAGCGCCGGCACGTCCTTCGCCTGCAGCACCCGGAACAGCTCCGCCTCCTGCTCCGGGGCAATAGAGGCGCGCGTCACCAGTGCGCGAAACACCGCAACGTGGCCGAGGTCAAGGTGGATGCCCTTCAACCCCGCTGCCTGCAGTGCGCGCAGCATCAGCGTCTGAATCTCGATGTCGCTTTCCAGACCGGCATGGCCATAGAGCTCGGCGCCGATCTGCAGCGGCTCGCGGGTGCGCAGCAGTCCGGAAGGCTGGGTGTGCAGCACCGTGCCGCTGTAGCACAGCCGGGTCACGCCCTGGCGGTTGAGCAGGTGCGCGTCGATACGTGTCACCTGCGGCGTGATGTCAGCTCGCAAACCCAGCAGCCGTCCCGACAACTGGTCCACCAGCTTGAAGGTCCTCAGATCGAGATCGTGGCCGGTGCCGGTGAGCAGCGAATCGAGGTATTCGAGCATGGGCGGGATCACCAGCTCGTAGCCGTGGGAGAAGAACAGGTCGAGGATGCGGCGGCGCAGCCGTTCCACCCGCGCCGCTTCGGCGGGCAGAATGTCCTCGATGTATTCAGGAAGCAGCCACTTCTGCATGGTCGTTTGCAAGCGAACTGTTGCGGTCAGGGAGGGCTCGCCGGCGGCGGCCGGCCCCGACCAAAGCGGCTATGTTGGGCTATTTCGTCAGGAAAAGCAGCAGCAGGCCGGCGAGCATCGAGGACAGTCCGACAAATCGGATCTGGCCGTCAGACATTTCGGTGAGCCGCCGAAACGCGTCCCTCCAGACAGCCGGCAGCAGGAACGGCAGCACGCCTTCGATGATCAGCATCAACGCAACCACCGTCAGCAGGATGCTCGTATAGCCTTCCATCCTCCCCTTTCCCGCCGCGAAACAGGCGCGCATCGCGCAACCGGCGACACCAGCCCTTTCCGGGTCTCACGAACTGCGGCTTGTTATTTGCTGCTGCGGCCCGAGGAATTCTTCAGGTACTTGAAGAACTCGGAATTCGGTTCGAGTATCAGCAGGTCGCCCTTGTTCCGGAAACTCTGGCGATACGCCTCGAGGCTGCG
>CAYNFN010000327.1:0-1936 GCA_964396485.1 uncultured Alcaligenaceae bacterium | reverse complement strand
ATGCGGCTGGATTTAATTCGCCAGAATTAAGTCCGGCCGCTTTCTCTATGCGGTTTATCGGTGGACC
This sequence comes from uncultured Alcaligenaceae bacterium, assembly GCA_964396485.1. GTDB lineage: Bacteria > Pseudomonadota > Gammaproteobacteria > Burkholderiales > JACQAP01 > JACQAP01. The sequence goes on along the minus strand of CAYNFN010000327.1, from coordinate 1,869 downwards.
GCAGGTTATCCTCTCAACGTTTACTGTAAGAGTTCGTCAAGCGCAGCTATTTTGCTGCGCGCCCCCGGCGGGGTGGCAGAGTGGTCATGCAGCGGCCTGCAAAGCCGTGTACGCCGGTTCGATTCCGACCCCCGCCTCCATAACAATCAGTGCAGTCGTACCAACCCGTATGCTCTAAGGGTCAGACCCCGCGTATTCACGCTTGCAGCGTATAGCACTTAGTGCTATAAATAAGCTCGGGAGAGCAGGCATGGTGATCTACAAAACCCGATGGTTTGACCGTTGGGCCAGAAAACAAAACCTGAGCACGCGTGCCCTTTGCGAAGCGGTGCGCGAAATGGAGGCTGGACTATATGAAGCGGATTTGGGTGGCGGGCTACTGAAAAAACGGATTGCCCGTCCAGGACAAGGTAAAAGCGGCGGATTTCGCACGCTGGTGGCGACCAACAAGGCAAAACGATGGTTTTTCGTGTTCGGCTTTCCCAAGAACGCGCGCAGCAACATCGACAAGGATGAAGAAGACGCCTTGAAGAAACTTGCCGCGCATCTTTTGTCGCTCACCCCAGCGGCTTTAGGTACGGCACAACGTGCCGGTGAATTGATGGAGGTAAATTGCGATGCGCAAGACCAAATCACCAATTCTTGAGGCCGTACGCGAGACGGCCAAGGGGCTCCATGCCGCTGGCGTGATGGATCAGGTTACGCTGCGCGAGTTCGACCGCCAGTGTCTGCCGCCGGTCGAAGCCTTGCAACCGGAGGAAATCAAGAAAATCCGGGAAAAGTCGCGCGTCAGTCAGGCAGTTTTTGCAGCACTGCTGAATACCAGCGTATCGACAGTGCAGAAGTGGGAGATAGGTCAGAAGCGGCCAACCGGGACAGCGCTCAAACTGCTCCACTTGGTGCAGAAGCGAGGCTTGGAGATCGTTGCGTAGGGCCCGCCCGTCCGCTATGCACCCGCCGCGCCGATCCTTGGAAAGCATTCTGCGCAGTGGCGCCTTCTACCAGAGCAACAAGCTGAGGAAACGGTTGCTTCGCGAGGGCGTACTTCAGCCGATTTGCTCGAGTTGTGGCGGCAGTGAATGGCTGGGCAGCCCAATGCCGCTGGAACTGGACCACGTTGACGGCGAAAAGACGAACAACCAGCTCGACAACTTGCGCATGATTTGCCCGAATTGCCATGCCCTCACGCCAACCTATCGCGGGAAAAACACCAAGTATCCGCATATTCCCCCCGCGGTCGAGGTGAGGGCAGGGATCAAACGCTGCGGTAGTATGGCGGCTTACGCCAGGGAGAAGAATATTTCGACGTATACCGTCAGAAGCTGGCTGCTAAAATCTACGAGGATTTAGTACCGCGGGCGAGTGGTGGAATTGGTATACACAAGGCACTTAAAATGCCTCGGCGTAAGCCATGCCGGTTCGAATCCGGTCTCGCCCACCATCTCCACAAATTGATGCCGGTTCGATTCCGGATCAGGCACCATCCGCTCCCGCACCGACATCATTCCAAATGGAACGCATCTCCTCGCGCCAGAATGCGCACGTCAAGCAGGCGCACAGGCTCGCGGAGTCTGCGCGCGAACGCGCCAAGAGCGGCCGCACGCTGCTAGACGGCACGCGACTCATCGGCGCGTACACCGGGCGCTTCGGGGTGAAAGCAGTGACCTTGCTGGTGAACGAGCAGGGTGCCGGGCGTCCGGAAGTGCGCCAACTCATCGAAGCCGTCGATCCGCGTCGCGTCTATCTGCTCGCGGACGAACTTTTCGACGAAATCACCCAAGTCGAAACTCCCGAGGGCGTGACCGCGATCGTCGACATCCCGCGGATCCAAACGAAATCGCCGGACGATTTTCGCGTGGTGCTCGACGG
>CAYNFN010000326.1:0-2300 GCA_964396485.1 uncultured Alcaligenaceae bacterium | reverse complement strand
ACCAAATCCGGACCGTACCACATGAGGCAGCCCGTATCTCCTGGACGCGGGTGGCCGCAGATCGATACCAGCCGGCTTCGGGCGGCGGCCTTCCCGATCCGCGGTCGGTTGCTATCAAGGAGCACATCATCGGTAACCAAGACCGCGTCGATACGGCCGACGAGCGGTGAGAAGGCGTGGTCGATCTCCCGCGCCTGCCGCACCGGTACGGGGTACAACTTGAGCCCGAGGGCTGGCGCTGCTGCCTTGGCCGCACTGAGTTGAAGTTCGCAGGCTGGATTGTCGGGATTCAAGAGCACGGCTACACGGTGGGTGCGTGGAGCCACCTCTTTGAGGAGCGCCAGCCGTTTGCCGACCAGGTCCGGCGACATGAGAACCAACCCGGTGACGTTACCGCCTGGCCGAGCCAGGCTCGCAACGAGCCCAGCCGCGACGAGATCGGAACTCGACGGTACGACAATCGGAATGGTGCTGGTGGCGCGCTTCGCGGCGAGCGCGGCTTGGGTTCCGTCGGCGACGAGTACTTCTACGCGAAGGCGAACGAGCTCAGCGCCCAGACCCGCCAGTTGAGAGGGGTCGTTTCCGGCAAAACGCCACGCTATGGCGATGTTCTGTCCTTCGATGTAGCCGCGCTCGTGCAAGCCCTGCCGGAATGCCGCGGCCAACGGTGCGTGCGTCGTGGGACCCTCAAGCGTCAGATAGCCGATTCGGCGAGCAGCGGCCGGCTGGGCCGCGTGCATTGGCAGCGCCGCTTCCAATACGCAGATGACCAGAATAGCGCCCAGCGCCGAATCCCAGTGCGGCCAACTCTTCAACAGTTTATCCATGACCATGCCTAGGATTTGGCAGTGCTTCGTTGGGCCGCTCCCTTCCATGACAGCTCTCAAACCTTGACGGACTGCCGGATTTGGCTTCGATGAAGCTTCCGGTTCCCGGGTTTCCAGACTATCCATCGAACGGGCTCACTGCAGACTGGATGACGCCCAACGTTTGCATTGACCGGGCGCAGAGGAGCGAAGCGACGAGGGAACCCAAGAGCGTCGCTCTTGGGCGCTCCGGTCGAATGCAGGGTTGGGCAGGCGCGTGTTCGGCATCCCGACGTCACTGCCACAACTTCGCCCTCAGGTTCTCCTGTTAATGCTTTGGCTCGAAGACGGAGTAGATCTTAACGGAGGGCTCGCCCTTAGTAAGGGATTTGACCTTACCTGGGAATATCGCCTTGTAAGCGTCGGAATTCAAGAATGCGTCCAGATCAGCGCGGCTCTTCCACAGGCTAACCGATCCGTTCTCACCGGTGGAATGGTCGGCCCAGAACTTGACCCACCGACACCCTTTCGCCGACGCGTAGAGTTTCCCGGGGGCAATGTTCTCGAGTTCCTTCTGTTGCTCTGGTCCTGCGGCCGTAAGACTGACAATTCTCAGGACTTCTTCCGAAAACGCAGGCAAGGCGAACAGTGACAGTGCTACTAGCAACACGCCCGACAGAATCTTCCGTTGAAAGGTCAAGCAATACGCATTGGTCATTTCATCCTCCTCCTGGGTTAACTACACGACTGCCCTCACGACTGCCCAACGCTCGCCTTCACCCGCCGCCGACGCGCGAAGCGAGGAGGAAACCCGACAGCGCAGCTGTTGGGCGGTCGGGTGCAAGGCGTTGTTATGTTTTCGCCTCATTCACTTCGCGGATGGCCAAAGACAATGCGTTCTCGAAATTCGTCCACTCGCCCGTTCTTTGCTCGGGTTGAAGCAGAGTAATACCATTGTCACCGTTCAACTTACGTATCTCGGTCCATGCCCGTGGGACAACCTTCCGAACGGCATTGACGAGCCACCATCCGCCGACCACCAGCAGGAATGGCGCGAGCAGGGGGATCCCCTTGTTGTACTCCGAGAAGAAGATGATGACCGAAGATACGACTAGACTCGCGGATATCCGCAACGTTTTCGTTGTTTGCTGCGACCGACCGACGGTTTCAGTGAGGTCCGGTGACAATCCATATAGAGGATACGAAGACCTCGCGCTGTCCATGCCGCTCTTCCATTCGGTAAAGAACAAGTCGCCTATGACGGAGTACTTGTATCGCTCATTACCCCAACGTACCTCAAATGGGCCAACCCTTCGCTCGGCGGAGGTCATCAGTTGCCCTTACCTAGAAACATAACGTCCGCGATGACGCGCACGAGCGAGCGCGCGAAGCGCCGCTCGCGAGGTGTCGCTGTCCATCGCGCGGTTAGGCGTCATCGACACGCACTCGGTGACGAACGGCGCGAACTGCAATCAGCACACCCATTGCCGCCAA
>CAYNFN010000325.1:0-27830 GCA_964396485.1 uncultured Alcaligenaceae bacterium | reverse complement strand
CATGAGGGCAGTGCACATACTTGCCGCCGCGCTGTTCATCCTGGTTGGCGTGCTAACCCGGATAATTCATGAAGACGCCCCCGTTTGCGGATAATCGCTGGCGTGCCGTGTCAATGAGCAAGCTCTTGCGCGGTACAGTGTGTCGCGTCGGGCTACTCCGGGCGCTGGCGGCCGATTTCCGGCCATTTGCGGCATGCCTGCCTGGCCGATAGAGTGATCTATCGGCTGCGGCAGTCGAGCCGCAACTGTCTCGGCACTTGACTCGCCATCATCCCGAGTCCCTCATGAATTATCCAGGCTAGCGCTGTGGAGCACGTTCATTTCGGCATGGCGCTGACGAAAGATCCCGTGGACAACCGGCGCTGCCCGGACTGCGGCCGGGCGTTTCATTGCGGGATCGCGAATGACACGCCGTGCTGGTGCGCGATCGAGTTCCCGGCGCTGATGCCGCTGACCGACGCCGCAGCCGGCTGCTACTGCCGGGAATGCCTGGGAAAGCGGATCGCCGCGCGGCAGGAGGCCACGCGCAAGCCCCTCACTTGATCAGCAGTACCGGCATGTCGGCGAGATGGATGACTTTGACGGCCACCGAGCCGACCAGCGCGCCGGCGAAGCTGCCGCGCCTGTGCTGGCGCGGCGGAAGATTTCGGCAGGCCAGCGCGATCACCACCGCGTTGTCGCCGGATAGCACGATGTCATCGGGATGGTCTGCACTACGGCGATCCAGAACTGCGGACTGCTCAGATCCATGAAGGGTTCGAGTGAAATCGTTGCGGAAAACTCAGGCGCTCAGCGCAGTACCGACTTGAGCAGCTTGCCCAACTCGGCGGGATTGCGGGTCACCCTGATGCCGCACTCTTCCATCACCGCGAGTTTCTCGGCCGCGGTGCCCTTGCCGCCGGAAATGATCGCGCCGGCATGGCCCATGCGCTTGCCGGCAGGGGCGGTAACGCCGGCAATGAAGCCGACGATCGGTTTCTTCATGTTGTCCCTGGCCCACAGTGCCGCGGTTTCCTCGTCCGTACCGCCGATCTCGCCGATCATCACCACCGCCTCCGTCGCCGGATCGTCGTTGAAGAGTTTTAGCACATCGAGATGTTTGAGTCCGTTGACCGGATCGCCGCCGATGCCCACCGCGGAAGACTGGCCCAGTCCCAGCTCCGTCAGCTGCCCGACCGCTTCGTAGGTGAGCGTGCCAGAACGCGATACCACGCCGACCGGTCCCTTGCGATGAATATGTCCGGGCATGATGCCGATCTTGATTTCCTCCGGCGTGATCACTCCCGGGCAGTTCGGGCCTACCAGGACGGTCCTGCGTTTCTGCTTGCGCATGCGATCGCGCACTTCGATCATGTCGCGCACCGGAATGCCCTCGGTGATGCAGATCACCAGATTGAGATCGGCCTCGACCGCTTCCCAGATCGCCGCCGCCGCGCCCTGCGGCGGCACGTAAATCACCGACGCATTGGCGCCGGTCTGCCGTTTCGCCTCACGTACCGAAGCGAAGATCGGAATGCCTTCGAAATCCTGTCCGGCCTTGTTCGGGTTGACCCCGGCCAAAAAGCAGTGCTGTCCATTGGCGTAATCGCGGCAGGCTCGGGTGTGAATCTGTCCGGTCTTGCCGGTGATGCCCTGGGTAAGAACTTTGGTGTTCTTGTCGATCAGGATCGCCACGATCAGTTTTTCCCCTTGGCAGCCGTGACGACCTTCTGTGCGGCCTCGGCCATGTTGTCGGTGGATATGATCGGCAATCCGGAATCCGCCAGGATCTTCCTGCCCAGGTCCTCGTTGGTACCCTTCATGCGCACCACCAGCGGCACCCCGAGCTTCACCTGGCGGGCCGCCTCGACCACGCCGGTGGCGATCACGTCGCATTTCATGATGCCGCCGAAAATGTTGACCAGGATTGCCCTGAGATTGGGATTGCGCAGCATCAGCTTGAACGCTTCGGTCACTTTCTCGGTGGTGGCGCCGCCGCCGACGTCGAGGAAGTTGGCTGGCTCGCCGCCGAATAACTTTATGGTGTCCATGGTGGCCATCGCCAGTCCGGCGCCGTTCACCAGGCAGCCGATATTGCCGTCGAGCGAAATATAGGAAAACCCGTGCCCGGACGCTTCGACCTCGGCGGGGTCTTCCTCTTCGAGGTCGCGCATGGCGACGATATCCTCGTGCCGGTAGAGCGCGTTGTCATCGAAGTTCATCTTGGCGTCGAGCGCAATCACGTCGCCGCCGCCGGTCAGGATCATCGGGTTGATTTCGGCGAGCGATGCATCGCTGTCCCAGAATGCCCGATACAGGTTCTTCAGCACCGCGCGCGCCTTGGCAACGCTGGGGGTGGGAATGCCGATCCTGCGGGCCAGATCGTCGGCCTCGGCATCAAGCAGACCCCGCTCGGGATCGACGAACACCTTGTGGATCTTCTGGGGCCTGTGCGCGGCGACTTCCTCGATGTCCACGCCGCCTTCGGAGGACGCTATGACGCACACCGTCTGCGTGCCGCGGTCCACCACCATGCCGATGTAAAGCTCCCTGCTGATGTCCGCGCCTTCCTCGATCAGCAGCCGCCGCACCTTCTGGCCCTGCGGCCCGGTCTGATGCGTTATGAGTTGCATGCCGAGAATTCTTCCGGCCCAGTCGCGCACCTCGTCGATTGATTTCGCCACTTTCACGCCACCGCCCTTGCCGCGGCCGCCGGCGTGGATCTGCGCCTTGACCACCCATACCTCGCCGCCGAGTTTCTTCGCCGCACTCAGCGCTTCCTCTACGCTGAAGCAGGGCGTGCCGCGGGGTGTAGGGACACCGTACTTCCTGAGGATTTCTTTCGCCTGGTATTCGTGGATTTTCATTGCCGGCCTTTGCCTGAATCGGATCCGCGGCGGGCTGGCACGCCGGATTCCCGCGTGCACGCGGCGCACGCCGGAGCGGACTTAGGGAAGCTCTGATCAAGTTCCCCATGCGCCACCGAGGCGATTCGGGTCGAGGGCAAGACGTCGAGGACGCCGTGTAGCCGGACGGCTGCGACTCGTTCGCGGTACGCCCGTTTGCGGGAGCAGCCGCATAAGCGCTCCGTTTGCATTGGATGACGCAGCTTTCCTGCGCTCCTGCCCGCCCCGAGGCGACGCCCGCCGAGTCCGCAGCCGCACATAAGAAGATGCCGGCGCAGAGCGCCCGCGCGAGGCGCGGAACAGGTTTCCAAACTCATCTGCTTGGATGCGACCCCGGAGCGGGATGCATCGTGCCGAATAGGCGCGTTCTTGTGCGTGCCTCCGCGGTCATATCCCGCAAGCGGGTCCCTGTTCTGCACTCCGGCGTGCCTAGGGAAGCTCTGCATGAGTCCCGCATGCGCGACCGAGGCGATTCGGGTCGAGGGCAAGACGGCGAGGACGCCGTGTAGCCGGCCTACATAAGGAGGAGCCGACGCAGCCATCGGCCCGAATCGCCCGGTCCCTCGAAAGAGTCGAAATGTCATTGGGTTGTGCCAGGTGCAGCGCCTGCGTTGTTACGCTCCTTGTTGGGGCTTCAGCCGCAACTGCGAAGCGATGCCTAGCAGTCATCCGCGCCTGGCGCAACGCGCGTCGTCGGACTTATGCAGAGCTTCCCTAACAGTCATCCGCACCTGGCACAACGCGCGTCGCGGAGCTTGGTCGGAGCTTCCCTGCTAGCGGGGCGCGTTGCGGGCCGCTTCGGCGGCATCGTGGGCGCGCTTGAGATTCTGATATTCCTGTTGATGCCGGGCGCGCGCCTGGTCAAACTCGGCCTGCACCGCGCGCGACGCCTGGGTCGACTGTTCGGCGCGCACCTTGGCCTCCTCGTAGGCGCGCTGCGCATCTTCCATGCGTTTTTGCGCGGCCTCCAGCTCCTTGTAGGCGGCCTGTTCTTTTTTCTCGACGGCGCGCACCTTGCGCTCGGCGGCGGTCATCTGTTCGCGTGCGTACTGGGCACGCTGCTGCGCCTGCTCGACCGTCAATATAGGCGTCTCGGCCGTCTGTGCAGACGCAGCGACCGCGATGATCATCAACACTCCAAACGCAAAGAATCTTGTCATTTGACTCCCGCACGCGAGGTGGCCGCTTTTCGATCGGTACAACGAGGCACTGGTGCCGGCAGCAGGAATCGAACCCGCGACCTTTTGATTACAAATTACCGCAAGACCTGTTTGCAGTTGCTCGAAGGTCTTTGCAGGTCTTTTAAAGCTATTGTTTTCCAAGGACTTGTAGTTATACTGGCTTCGTAGCTCTTTGCCACAACTCGAATCCAGGTGTCTACATGGCGTCTACACAAACCCTCAATCAATCGGTCAAGCTGACAAAATCCATTGTCGATCGGCTCGCCGTCCCTGCAAAGGGTCAAGCATTTTACCGGGATCGCGACCTCAAGGGGTTCGCGCTTCGCGTGACCGCCAACAACGTGAAGTCCTTCGTCCTGGAAAAGCGCATCGGCGGACAGGTGCGCCGACTCACGCTCGGCCGCTATGGCGAACTCACGGTGGAGCAGGCGCGCAAGCAGGCTCAGAAGTTCCTGGGCGAGGTCGCCATGGGCGGCAACCCCATTGCCGATAAGCAACGCGAACAGCTGCGCGCCGTGACCCTCGAACAGGCGTTTGCCGATTTCAAGAAAGTGCGGGCCGCGCTCAGGCCGTCTACGCTCTACCAGTACACCCATTTGGTCGACGTCGCCTTTTGCGAGTGGAAGACGCGCCCCCTGCCCGCCATCACCAAAGATATGGTCGCGCGCAAGCATGCGCAGCTAGGCGAAACGAGCGGCGCGCCCTATGCCAACCTCGCCATGCGCTTCCTGCGCTCGCTATTCAACTTTGCCCAGTCGCGCTACGAGGACGGCTTCGGAAAGTCGGTGCTGGAAGAGAACCCCGTGCAACGGCTTACGCGCACGCGCGCTTGGTTTCGCAGCACCCATCGTCAAACTGTCATCAAGGGCCATCAGCTGAAGCCGTGGTTTCAAGCCGTTGAAGCGCTGCGCTCGGACCCTGCGCCGACGGCGAGCGTCGTTGCCGACTTCCTGCTCGTTTTGCTCTTCAGCGGATTGCGCCGGCAGGAAGCCGCGCAACTCACCTGGGACCGCATCGACTTGCAAGACCGCACGCTGGTTATCCCAGACCCGAAAAATCACGTTCCACTCGTGCTGCCGCTTTCAAAGCCTCTTGTAGAAATTCTTGAGCGCCGCAAGGCCGATGCACGCAATGCCTTCGTGTTCCCTGGCAACGGGACGGCCGGCTACTTGATCGAGCCGAAGCGCCAGATTGCGAAAGTGATCGATACGTCCGGAGTTGAGTTCACGCTCCACGATTTGCGCCGCACCTTCGTCACGATGGCGGAAAGCCTTGGCGTTCCGCCCTACACCATCAAGCGGCTGGTGAACCACAAGACGGGTAACGATGTGACGGCGGGTTACATCATTTCAGATGTGGATCGGATGCGCGGTCCGATGAGGCTGATCGCGGACGGGTTGCTCCGCGCCTCAGGAACTGTTGCGCGGCCCAGGCTGGTGGCGCGCAAGCATTCAATCGAGGCGAGGGCCTTGATCCAAGGGTAGGCACTGGTGCTAGCGTCAAGCCGGCTTGGAGTTCTGTCAATAACTGTACGCGACCTGCCTCAAAACGACGTGATTCGGTCGAACCGGCGCGATCTATCGTCCCCAATCGGCATCCACCGCTCCCAATGCAATCGGGCACGCCTCTTAATGAAAGCGCGTGCCGCCTCAATATCGACGTACCATTCATCGCCCACCAGAGTTCCAGGGTCACCGAAAAACGCAATATGCCCATAGCTCCCCTTCACAATACCCCTCTCTCTTATGAAATCGTCGGGCTTCGGTTTTCGAAGAATGCTCGCGCAGTGGGGACATCGCTCGCGTTTGATGTTTGCGACATTTGACGATCTGTCGTTTAACACATAGGCACATCGACATTTTTCACAAACGACACCGTCAAGGCACGTTCCATGCCTCTCTGGTATTGGTTGTCCTTTGTTTTTCCCCTTTCTTTTGACGCGGTACAACGGCCATGCCGATTCCGGGGGCCGCTTCAATCCACAACCTGGACAAACGATCTTCTCGTCGCGACCAAACTGTCGGCCATTTCTTGTCGTGAAAATAAAATACCTCACGCATGCACGACACTGCATCCGGATACAAATGGGCTGATCGGACTGCTTTAGCTGGCTATCGATAACCTCGAAGTATGGTTGCGCCGACTGCGCGCCTAAGCCAAGTTTGTTCCGTACTCGCTTATTCCATTCCCTCTTCGTTAGGATCGGCGACTTGCCAAGCAGTACCGGCAAATCGGCCGCACCAATTTTTAGCATCTGACCACCGCGCTCCACCGAAAGGCAGATGTTGCGATAAGTCACCAGAGCAAGCCAGAGATCCATCGTTAAGCGGCAGTCTCGCGCGTTATACCGGATGATCCGCGTTTTTTGACCCGCTCTCCATAGCTCGTGAACTTTACCGCTCAAGTCCAATTTGTTCCTTTGCAAGTTCAATTCTGCGAGATTCCGAAGACTCTTCCCTCCCGTGCGTCTGCCGGTTTTTGTCCAGAGAAAATAAAACGTATCGACGGTCTTAGTAATTAATTCGACCATCGGGGTCAGAGAATTCAAGACGGCATAATCGAACGCAAAAATGTTATGGCCGATAATGATCCCGTCCAAGTTGCGCAAGTATTGCGCAAGTGTCGTGATATTTTCCGGATAGAACGGTCGATATTCGCCGGGGACATAACGATTTCTGTCCCATCTGTAAGTTATCGTTCCTGCAACGATCAGCTTGGTTTTCTCTGGACTATTCTTTCGTATCCCTTCCGTCTCGATGTCCAGAGAGCATATATTGTTCGGCAGACTTAGCGGGAATTTGTACTTCCGCTGAAAGGGCGCGGCCCGACGATTCGCCTCTCTGGCCATGCGTCGGGCCGCCTTCTCGGGATCGTCGTTCGCCCTTGGACGCGCATTCAGCTTTGCAAGGAATTGGGCGATACGGCGCGACACAGGTTCAAGGCGTCCTAGTTCGTTGCGCGCCACGCGTGTCCGCTCCGCCTTTCCAGAAAAACTTCAGCGCGCTGTGCAATCCGCGCGGATTCTAGGCGGCAAGCGATAGATTCTCTCTTAGGAGTCTTCGAATCGCCTCGTCCGATAAGGGTTGGCCCACTACTACGGCAACTCTCCGCGCGCCCAGATCATAACCAAGCTGACGCAAAGCGTCTTCCTCAATTTCGGAAAGTCCGTCATCAGTCTCACGCATGGGGTGCATAACTACGACGGGAGCGAGCCGGAGCCGAGATGCGATTTGGGCCAGAGCCTTCTTCAGTGTCTCCTTGGCGGCGCTCGGACTCGCAACAATGAGTCGGTCCGTTGTAAACGGGCGTATCGCGCGCACCGTAACTGTGCGACAAGATTCTAGTTGCCGTACTACCATCTCGTCCGCTCGAATCTGAACGTAAATCGTATTGTCGAGAGAAGCAAAGAAAGTTGTTACCACGCTTGTCATCTGAGCCTCCGAATTGTTGAGTTGATCAAGTACAAAATCCCAATTGCTGCATCTTTGAATTTCTTGGACTACCTGTGAAGAAGGTTGATGAAGCATACCCTCTCTGGCATACCTGAGCTATTGATAGGCCTTCCCGGCAAAGGAGGGATCGGGAAAGCGGGACGAGAAGACCCCAAGTGAGCTCGCGAAGGGCGCTAGGATCGATTGAATTTGTGTACGCGCAGGGCGTCTACACGGCGTCTACATAACTTTCAGTGTATCGCCGCCGCATACTAAATAGCTGATTTTTGGTGCCGGCAGCAGGAATCGAACCCGCGACCTTTTGATTACAAATCAACTGCTCTACCAACTGAGCTATGCCGGCTTGCGCCGCATTATAGGCCCAGCATTGAAGCCACGAAACCGCTGCAGCCGGGCCTACTTGATCACCTGCAGTCGCGGCCGGCGGCCCGCCGGTGGCTTGGGACGATGATCGTCCGGTAAACCGGTGTGGGCCTTTGGCGGCGTGACCACCAGCGCGGGCAGCGACGGCGAAGTCTGGAACGCCAGGCCATGCCCGGTTTCCTTGGCGAAGATTCCCGCCACCGCGGTGATCGGCACCGAGATCTCTCGCGAGCTGCCGCCGAAACGCGCGGAGAACCGGATCAGGTCGTTGCCGATCTTCAGATTGTGGGTGGCGTCGGCGCTTACGTTGAGCACGATTTCACCGTTCTTGACGTACTCGGTCGGGACCTTGGTGGTCTCGTCCACCTTGACCGCGATGTACGGAGTCAGCCCGTTGTCGCAGCACCACTCGTAGATCGCGCGGATCAGGTAGGGGGTGGTCGCGGCTTCCTTCACTTGCGCATCACCTTTTCGGAAGCCGTGAGCGAATCAATGAAAGCAGGGCGGCTGAACAGCCGCTCGGCGTACTTCATCAGGGGTGCGGCTTGCTTGGGCAACTGGATACCGTAGAAATCCAGTCGCCAGAGCAGCGGCGCGATCGCCACGTCGAGCATCGAGAATTCCTCGCCGAGCATGTACTTCTGCTTGACGAACACCGGCGCGATCTGCGTCAGGTTGTCGCGGATAATCTGGCGCGCCTTTTCGGCCTGCTTCTGGGTGCCGCCCTCGATTGCATCGACGTTGGAGAACAGCTCGTTCTCGAAACGGAACAGGAACAGCCGCGCGCGCGCGCGCATCACCGGGTCGGCCGGCATCAGTTGCGGATGCGGGAAGCGGTCGTCGACGTACTCGTTGATGATGTTCGACTCGTACAGGATCAGGTCGCGTTCCACCAGCACCGGGGTGCGGTTGTACGGGTTCATCACCGCCAGGTCCTCCGGCTTGTTGTAGAGGTCCACGTCGACAATCTGAAAATCCATCCCCTTTTCGTAGAGGACGATGCGGCAGCGTTGGCTGAATGGGCAGGTGGTGCCCGAATAAAGGGTCATCATGGGCCGTTACCAGGGCAAATTGGTCAGTGCACGTCTTTCCAGTACTCCGTCTTGAGCAGCCAACTGAGCACAAGCAGGAGCGACAGGAACAACAGGACGGCGATACCGATCTGGACGCGCCGGGCCTTGGCCGGCTCGCCCATGTAGGAAAGGTAGTTCACCAGATCGCGCGCCAGCTTGTCATACTCGAGCGGCGATAGGGTTCCGGGGGATTGCAGCACGAGCTTCCTGTGCTCGACCTTGTGCCCGCCGCGGTCCTCGATCTCGGATTTCAGGACCTGGGTGCCCTGCAGCTGCCAGAGCACGTGCGGCATGGCGACATTCGGAAACGCCAGGTTGTTCCAGCCGGTCACGCCCGCCGGGTCGCGATAGAAGTTGCGCATGTAGGTGTAAAGCCAGTCCACGCCGCGCGAGCGGGCGATCACGGAAAGATCCGGCGGCGCGACGCCGAACCATTCGCGCTGGTCTTTTTTGCTGGCGGCAATGTGCATCGGATCACCGACCTTTTCGCCCGTGAACAGCAGATTGTCCTTGATCTGCTGCTCGGTCAGCCCGAGATCCATCAGGCGGTTGTAGCGCATCGCCGTCGCGGAGTGACAGTTCAGGCAGTAGTTGACGAAAACCTTTGCGCCGCGCTGGATCGACAGCACGTCGCCGGAATCGATGTTGGCGCGATCGAGCTGGATGTCCCCGCCAGCGGCATGGATCGCGGCCGGCGCGAACAGCAACGCGAGAACGAGTCTTCTCACTTTGTCACTCTCTCAGGCTCCGGCTTGGTCTTGTCGATCTTGGTGTACCAGGGCATCAGCAGGAAGAACAGGAAATAGATGATCGTAAAAATGCGTGCCACCACGGTCGCGCGTTCCGCGCCGCCCAGCCAGCCGCCGAACCGGCCCCAGACGTTGGTCGGCACAGTGCCGAGGTAGCCCAGCACCAGGAAGGAGATCACGAACAGCGCCAGCGCGGTCTTGTAGACCGCCCCCCGGTAGCGGATCGATTTGACGGCGCCGCGATCCAGCCACGGCAGGAAGAAGAAGACCATCGCCGCAAGCCCCATTGCCAGCACGCCCGGAAACTGCGAGCCGAGCAACGGCGGCACAGCGCGCAGGATCGAATAGAACGAGGTGAAGTACCACAGCGGAGCGATGTGGGCCGGGGTTTTGAGCGGATCGGCGGGCACGAAATTGTTGTGCTCGAGGAAATAGCCGCCCATCTCCGGTGCAAAGAACACGATGACGCTGAACACCATCAGGAACACCACCACGCCGAAGATGTCCTTCACCACGTAATAGGGGAAGAAGGGAATGCCGTCGAGCGGAATGCCGGTTTTCGGATCCTTCTTTTTCTTGATCTCGATGCCGTCCGGATTGTTGGAGCCGACCTCGTGCAGCGCCACCAGGTGCGCAAAGACCAGACCAAGCAGCACCAGCGGGATCGCGATCACATGAAAGGCGAAGAAACGGTTCAGCGTCGCATCGGAAACCACGTAGTCGCCGCGGATCCACACCGCCAGATCCGGACCAACGAAGGGGATGGCCGCGAACATATTGACGATCACCTGCGCACCCCAGTAGGACATCTGGCCCCACGGCAGCAGGTAGCCGAAGAAGGCCTCCGCCATCAGGCACAGATAGATCAGCACGCCCAGCAGCCACAGTAACTCGCGCGGCTTGCGGTAGGAGCCGTAGATCAGGCCGCGAAACATATGCAGGTACACCACCGCGAAGAACAGCGACGAGCCGGTGGAATGCATGTAGCGTATCGCCCATCCCCAGTCGACGTCGCGCATGATGTACTCGACCGAAGCGAAGGCCTGCGCGGCATCAGGCTTGTAGTGCATGGTGAGGAAAATGCCGGTGACGATCTGCATTACCAGCACCAGCATCGCCAGCGAGCCGAAGTAGTACCAGAAGTTGAAGTTCTTCGGCGCGTAATACTCTGAAAGATGCGCCCTCCAGGTCGCCGTCAGCGGAAAGCGCGCGTCGATCCAGTTGAGCAACGCCGTCATCTTGCCCATCGCGTCATGCTCCTTTGCTGTCTTCACCGATGAGCAGACGCGTGTCGCTCAGATAGGTATACGGGGGAACCTTGAGATTCGCGGGAGCCGGCACGCCCTTGTAGACGCGGCCGGCGAGATCGAACTTGGAACCGTGACAGGGGCAGTAGAATCCGCCCGGCCAATCTTCGCCCAGACCGCTTTCGGCTCCGGGAGCAAGTTTCTGCGACGGCACACAGCCGAGGTGAGTGCAGATGCCCACCAGCACCAGATATTCGGGTTTGATCGAGCGGGCTTCATTCCTTGCATAGTCCGGCTGCATCGGCATGGAAGACTTGGGATCGGCCATCACCCCGTCGAGCTTTGGCAGTCTGTCGATCGTCTCCCTGGTGCGATGGACGACCCACACCGGCTGGCCACGCCACTCCACCGTCACCATCTTCCCCGGCTCAACCTTGGACAGATCCACTTCGACCGGTGCGCCGGCAGCCCTTGCCCGCGCGCTCGGGTTCATGCTCGCCACGAAGGGCACGGCCGCAGTGAAACCTGCCACGCCGCCGGCAACGCTGGTGGCGGCCAAAAGAAAGCGCCGCTTGCGGCGATCGACGTTGCTGTCAGCCATGTTCCGGTCCGTCAGGTTTCAAAAGCGTTGCATTTTACAGTAGGTGCCTGGGCAAATTACACCCCATGTTACTTAAGCCCATGTAAAATATCGAGAAATCGGCCTCCTGGAAGTCTGGGCAGAATTTGCGGCGATGCCTGTGGATCATTCGGTTTCGAGCGACTTTGTCGGCGCGCGCGGGCCCGGCCTCGGCTGGTACCATCTGCGCCTTGCGCTCAGTAGCAGTCGATGACGGCGCAGACCGGTTACAAGCGGCGCCGAGGACGGTAATGAAAATCAGGGTGAAGTGGATCGAGAACGTCGCTTTCCTGGGTGAGACCGAGAGCGGCCATGCGCTGGTGATGGATGGCGCGCCGGAGGGCGGCGGACGCAATCTCGGGCCGCGGCCGATGGAAACCGTGCTGGCAGGCACCGGCGGTTGTACTGCTTACGACGTGGTGACGATCCTGAAGAAGGCGCGCCAGGACATCACCGATTGCGTGCTGGAGGTCGACGCCGAGCGCGCTCCCGCCGACCCGAAGGTGTTCACGCGCATTCACTTTCACTTCGTGATCAGGGGGCGCAACGTCAGGCGCGAACACGTCGAGCGCGCCATTCATCTCTCGGCGGAGAAATATTGCTCGGCCTCGATCATGCTCGGCAAGACCGCCGAGATCACCCACGATTTCGAGATCGTCGAGGTCTGAGGCCGGGGATCAAACCCGGTAGGTCGACACCGTCAGAATGCGCGAGGACATCCGCATCGCCTGCTTGACCGGTTCCGGCAGCTCCGCGGCGCCATGGGCCAGCGCCGTATTGGCGTGGCGTGCCTCGTCTTCCTTCATCTGCGCGACGATGGCGCGGCTTTTTTCGTCCTGGGCCGGCAGCTGCTCGAGATGGCCGTCGAGATGGCCTTCGACCTGGCGCTCGGTCTCGGCCAGGAATCCCATGTTCCACTTGTCTCCGAGAAAACCCGAGAGCGCGCCGATGGCAAACGAACCGGCGTAGAAAAACGGGTTGAGGACGCTCACCCGCCCGCCCAGTTCGTTGATGCGCTGCGCGGTCCAGGCCAGGTGCTCGGTCTCTTCCGCCGCCGCGCTTTCGAGAGTTTTCCTGGCGGCATCGTCGCGCGCGGTCAGCGCCTGTCCCTGATACAGCGCCTGCGCGCACACTTCGCCGCTGTGGTTCACGCGCATCAGCGCCGCGGCGTGGCGTTTCTCCGCCGCGCTCAACTCCGGGTTGGGCAGATTCTCGCCGGGAACCGGCCGCAGCGAAACGGCGGGCCCGCACAAAGTGCGCAACGCGCGATCGAAACCGATGATCAGGCGGTCGATATCCGGCATCACGGGGCGCTCACTTCTTGCGCATGAAGAACAGGAACAGGCCGCCGGTCTCGGTCGAGGATAGCAACTGGTTTCCGGTCTGTTTCGAGAACGCCTGGAAATCGCGCACCGAGCCCGGGTCGGTGGCAAGAACCTTCAGCACCTGGCCGGAACTCATGTCGTTGAGCGATTTCTTGCTGCGCAGAATCGGCAGCGGGCAGTTGAGCCCGCGTGCGTCGAGTTCGCGATCGAAGTGAATTGCGGTTTCCATCTCGGATCCCTGCATCGTCGTTTCTGCCGTTCAACCCGGCGCGCCAACCGGCATGCCCTTGCCGACCCATGCATTCATGCCGCCCGTCAGGTTATAGACTTCCTGCCATCCCTTGGCGCTCAGAAAAGCGCTTGCCTGCGCGGAACGCGCTCCCGACTGGCAGTAGAACACTACGGCGCGCGAGCGGTCGATCTCCTCGAACCGGGCTGGCAGGAGGTGCAACGGGATGTGTCGCGCGCCGGGAATGACGCCGCGGCTGACTTCCAGGTCGGTGCGCACGTCCACCAGCACGACATCGCCGTGCTGTTTCATGTCCTGCAAGCGCAGCGGATCGATGACGTCAATGTTGCTCATGCGGGTAAAGGGCGGCAACGCCCGCAATGATACCGCTTTGCCGCAATCCTCAAAAGCGGGGCGTTGCACTGCCCACCGACGGAACTCCGATAAACCGTGACTCAGGGACGGCGCCGGCTTTCCATGTCGATCGCCACCAGTTCCTTGAGTCGCGCCTCGACGCTGGATTTCTGAAAGAAGTCGCCGTCGCCGGCGCGCTGCGCGAGTTGCAGTTGTTCGATCGCGGCGGGAAGGTTTCCGCGCAGCACATAGGCCTCGGCCTGCGCGCGGTGTTGCAGCAAGCGCTTTCCCAGTGCGGTGTAGCCGCGCGATTGCAGCTCGTAAAGGCGCGCATCGGGCGACCGGGACTCCAGCCTGCCCGCAAGGAAGTCCACCGCTTCCGCGGGGCGCTTGGCGTCGAGCAGGGCGTTGGCGTAACCGTAAACCAGCGTGCGGCGGCTGGGGTGGGCACGCAGTCCATCGCGATAGGTCGCCAGCCCCTTCTCGAGATCGCCGCTGCCGATCAGCGTTTGCGCAGTCAAGGCGTCGATCATCGGGCTTTTCGCCTTGAGGCTCTGTAACAAGGCGACCTCCTTTCTCGCGCGCGGGAAATCGCCCGCGCGCACAAGCGCCACGACCAGGCCGTAGCGCGCCGCCGTCTCGTTGGTGAATTTTCGGCCGGACAGCATGTTGTCGAAATTCGTAACCGCCACGCGCGGATTGCCCTCAAGCGCCAACAGTCGCGCTCGCACCAGGTGAAACTCAAGGCTGTCGGGCACCTGTCTGAACGGGACGTCCTGAATGCGGCTCTGCACGTCCGCAATCCGCTCGAAAGTAAGCGGGTGCGTGCGCAGATAGGCCGGCGCGCCGGTTTCATATGCTCGTGTGGCCCTCTGCAGGCGCTCGAAGAACACCGGCATCGCGTGCACGTCGAAGCCGGACTTCTCCATGATCTGTAAACCGATGCGGTCGGCCTCGCGTTCATTTTCGCGGGTGAAGTTGAGCGCCGACTGGATCGTGCCGGCCTGCGCCGCCGTGATCGCCGCAGCGGAAACCTCGGGATTCGAGCGCGCCGCGAGGATCGCCACCGCCAGCGCCGCCATGGACGCGAGTCCGGCACGTTGTTGTGCCGCGACCATGCGGGCAATGTGGCGCTGGGTGACGTGTGCGATTTCATGGGAGAGCACGCTGGCGAGCTCGGACTCGCTCTGCGCGCTGAGCAACAAGCCCGAGTTCACGCCGACGAATCCGCCCGGCAAGGCGAATGCGTTGACGGAGTTGTCGGCGATTCCGAAGAATTCGAACGGGCCGGCCGGATCTGGACTGTTGCCGACCAGGCGGTAGCCAACGGCGTTCAGATAGTCGGCAACGTCGGGATCGTCAACGTAAGCGGCGTTGGCGCGAATCTGGCTCATGATGCCCTCGCCGAGTTTGCGCTCCTGGGCGGGGGACAGCGCGCCTTGGGAAACATCGCCCAGATCGGGCAATTCGTCGGCGAGACCAAGTGCGGGGGCCAGCAGGAGCACAGCAATCACTAGGCGAAATTTCATGATGCTATGATAGCGCCACCTTTCATCTAGTTCCCCGGTCGCGTGACGGCCGCACACGAAGCAGAAGGATTCCAGCTTGGGCGAATTTACACATTTCGATTCCCGCGGTCAGGCGCATATGGTCGACGTGACCGAAAAGCAGGAAACCCACAGAGTTGCGATCGCCGCCGGCAGGATTTTCATGCATGCTGAAACGCTGCGGAAGATCGTCGAAGGCGGCGCGGCCAAGGGCGATGTCCTCGGCGTGGCACGGATCGCGGCGATCCAGGGTTCGAAACGCACTTCCGAGTTGATCCCGCTGTGCCACCCGATCGCGCTAACCAAGCTCAGCGTCGATTTCGAAGTACATCGAGATGAGAATTCGGTGGAATGCATCGCCGTTGCCGAGACTTTCGGGCGCACGGGCGTGGAAATGGAGGCGCTCACGGCGGTCAGCGTCGGACTGCTCACGGTCTACGATATGTGCAAGGCCGTGGACCGGGGCATGCGCATCGAAGGCATCGGGCTGTGCGAAAAGCGCGGCGGCAAATCCGGGCACTGGGTTGCCGGGACCGCCGGCGCGTGAGCTTGCAAGAACCGGCGTGCGCCGGATCGGTCTTAGTTCTGGCGCACCGTCCCGGCGCCCTGTTTCCCCGGCTGGTTGTTGTTTTTCTCGTCGGCAGCGCGTTTCTTCTTTCGATGCCGCAAGCCGGGGCAGATGAGGCACCGAATGTCGCGGCGGGAAGGCAACTCGCCTTCGAAATCGCCAAAGGCAACTGCCTCGCCTGTCACACGTTTCCGGGGGATTCCAGGGCGAATACGCTGGCGAACATCGGCCCGCCTCTGCTGGCGATCCGCTCCAGGTTTCCGGACCGCGCGCAGTTGCGCGGCCGCCTCTGGGATCCGATGCAGACCAATCCGAACACGGTGATGCCGCCGTTCGGCAAACACAGAATCCTGAGCAGGGACGAAATCGAACTGATCATCGATTATCTGTATACGCAGTGAGATACTCAATGACTGAAGGCACGAAATTCCAAACGATTCGCAGGTCGGTGTTGCGTGCTGTCGCGGTGGCGGTGGCAGCGGCGATGCTGCGGCCGTTGCAACTGCTGGCCGGCCAGTGGAACAAGGCCGCGTTCGACGCCAAGGCAGTCGCCGACGCGCTGAAAGGCATTGGCGTCACCGTGACGGAAGAAAGCGACAGGATCGTGTTGAACCCACTGGAAATCGTCGAGAACGGCGCCCTCGTTCCGCTGGAGATCGCCAGCCAGATACCCGGCACTCAAGCGATTTACATCCTCGTGGACAAGAATCCGCAGCCGCTTACCGCGATATTCGAGTTTGCCAATGGGGCGGAAGCATTCGTTGCCACCCGGATAAAGATGAACGAATCGTCCAGGGTACGTATCGTGGCCAGGGCGGGCGGCAAGTTCTACGCCAAGATACGAGAAGTCAAAGTCACGATCGGCGGCTGCGGCCCCTGAGCACCGGAACAGGAAGGGGAAACACGAGATGGCCGATCCGATGAAAATGCGCGCCCAGTTGCGGGGCGATGTAGCCGACGTGAAGGTGCTGATATTCCATCCGATGGAGACCGGGCTGCGCAAGGACGAGGTCACCGGTCAGCTGGTGCCCATGCATTTCATTCAGACTCTCACCGCGACACACAACGGCAGGACCGTGCTCGAGGCGCAATGGAGCCAGGCGGTGTCCAAGAATCCGTTCCTCAACTTTCGCGTGCGTGGAGCGAAACCAGGAGACAAGATCATGGTGGCCTGGGTGGACAATCGGGGCGACAAGGCAAGCATGGAATCCACGCTCAACTGAGTTTGCCAGCGTGAACACAGGCCTGCAGGTGAACAAAATTTTTCTGACGGTCAGCCTTCTGGCGTGCACATGGATCGCACAGGCTGTCGCCGGTCCGGAGCAGGATCACGCGTCCCTAATCGAGCTTTTCAAGGGCAAGTTTCCCGGGATTGCGTTAGAAGAGTATGTCAACGGCGCCCTGATGCTGAGCCCGGATGCCAAAGCGCAGTTCGACAGCATCATGGAGTTCCCGCCCTTCCAGGGAGAACTCGACAAGGGCAGGATGCTGTGGGAAAAGCCGTTCGCGAACGGCGGGACTTTTTCCGGCTGCTTTCCCGATGGCGGCCGCAATGTCGCTGGAAACTTTCCCTATTTCGACGCGGCTTCGGGCAAGGTCGTCACCTTCGAGATGGCGATTAACCGCTGCCTGCGCGAAAACGGCGAGCGTGAATTCGGGTATGGGGACACCGGGACGATGGGCGTGTTGACCGCGTATGCACGCACGCTCTCGGACGGCATGCGAGTGAATGTCGTGGTGGACGGCCCTGCTGCGCAACGGCGCTACCAGGCCGGGCGCTTTTTTTATTTCCGCCGCATCGGCCAGCTCAATCTCGCCTGCGCTTCGTGTCACGTCACGTTCGCCGGCAACTATTTCCGCGACGAGATCATCTCGCCGGCAATCGGGCAGACAACGCACTTCCCGGTCTTTCGCGCCGGGGACAACCTGCACACACTGCACATGCGCTACCAGCGTTGCGTGGAGGCGATGCGCGCAGTTCCGTTTCCCGCCGGAAGCGAGGAATTCAACGACCTGGAGTACTTCCACTCCTATTTGAGCAACGGCCTGCCGATGCGCGCGTCGGTGTACCGCAAGTAGGCCGCGCGACGCCGCACCCACCGAGGAGTGTGTACGCCCGCTACCAGTCGGCGAAGCGTCCGTACTGCCAGAAATGCGGATTGCGCGGCTGCAGATTGCCGGGCATGGGCTGGACGACATCCAAATACTCGAACGCTAGTACCGCCGTCGTGGACATTGCCAGCATGGCAACGCCGGCCAGTACCAGTTTCTGCGAACGCAGACCGCCGGCGTCGCGTTCGCCCCCCGGCGCCGTTGCCTGGGTCCGCCCCAACAGCCAACCGGCGATTATGCACAGAAGGATCTGGCTGTGCGGCATGATGAGGTTACCGCTGAACAGCGAATCCACCAGCCCCATGACCAGCGCCGCGCACAGACTCGCGGTCAGCGGATTCGCGCCCTGATGTGTTTGCAGCTGGGTTTGCGCTCGCAGCGCCCTGGCGGCGAACAATAGCAACAGCACGCCCAGCGCGACGCCGGCGGCGCCGGCGAGGAGCCCGTACTCGGAAAGCAGTTGCAGAGGTGAATTGTGCGGATGCGCGTTGTTCACCAGTGCCTGGTTCAGGCCCCACTGGCCGGGCCCGATGCCGAGCAAGGGATGCTCACCGAGCATTTTCAGCGATATCTCCGCCATTGCCATCCTGTCGGTGTCGCTCTGGGAACCGAACCCGACCACCGAGTTCACCCCGGGAACAGGGACCGCACCAGGTGCGGAGGCAACGAACTGGGAGAACAGAACGTAAATCAGCGCCCCCGAAACGACCAGCATGGCCTGTTGGCCCAGCCAGGCAATTCGCCCTCTTCGCGTCAATGCAAGTACCGCGATCGTCCCTGCCACCGCGCCCACCCAGACGGCGCGCGAACCGACCATCCATTGCAGCGCCCAGAAATTCGCCGCGATGACATAGACGATGATCCGCCACGTGCGGGACATCCCCGGCAGCGCCGCGGCAAGCGGGATCAACAGCAGCGCGTAGGCCTGATACTGGCTGAAGAACCGCACGTTGGCGAAATCCAGGAACGGGCTGATCCATTGGAACCGCTTGCCTTCGAGCAGAAAGGAAATCTGGGTCACCCAGAACTGGACGCCCACGAGACCAGCGCCAAAGGCGATCGCCACGGCGAGCACCGATTCCGCCTTTTCCCTGAGGACCCGCACGGCAGCGCTCACCAACAGGAACAGAAGCACCAGTTGCGTGACCAGGGCGATTTCCAACGCACCAAGATGAGGGGCGGCGGAGAACGAGGCGCTCAAAGCGCCGCCGGCGATCATGACGGCGATCAACGCCCTGGGCAGGTTTCCCAGGGCAATCCATGCGCCGGCGACCGCGCCGCGGACAGCGGGCAGGAGCAGCGACAGCACCATCAGCGCAAGCACGCCTAATTGAAGCAAGCGTGCGTTGTCGTACATGCGCGCTGCGATCGCGGGATACCACACCGGCGCAATGATGAGGTACAGGCAAATGGGCAGGATCGCGAGTGTCAGCGCCTTGCTTCGACGGCTTTCTTGCATGATTGCGAAGGACTCCGGTTGTGGTTCATCCGCGGCCGTCCCGGGAGTGGACTCGTTCCGCGCTCTTTGGTGCGATTTGCCGACCCTGCCCGATTTCACCGCAGTGCGCGGCGCGCACTGCAGGAATGGGCAAAAGCCTGCTACGGTTGAATCGAGCGCATTTTAGCCGGCGCCGCGTTACGCAAAAAAAAGGGGGTGCCGAAGCACCCTCTCTTTCCGTGGCCGCTGGTTACGCGGCCGCGAAGTCAGACCACAACAACGTCTTGCTTAGCTCTGGCTCTCCGCGAAGCCGCCTCCGTTGATTGTCAAGGCAGCACGGCAGGAACCCGGCAGGAACTTGTCGATCGGCGGAGCCGCGTTTGCCGGATCCGGACCGCAGTCCCAGCGAGCGACCGCCGAACCGGCGGTGGGCGGTACCGTGCCCGCGGCGTCAGCCCAAGGCTGCAGGACGATCGCCTTACCGTTCACGTCGGCGTTGATGCCTGTGACCAAAACGCGGACTTCGCCGGCGTCGTTGGACTGGATCTCAGCTACATACTTGGAAACGTTGAGGGCGTTAAGAACAGTCGACTCGCAACCCCACTGGCCGGCGGCCGGCAGGACAGAAGCCGATTGGACGGTCTCGGTAACGCTGGTACGGCACGCCGAGGCCGCCAGAATCGCCTCGGACATCTTGGCGCGGGCGGTATAGTCTTGGTACGCCGGCAGCGCGACCGCCGCCAGAATACCGATGATCGCGACCACGATCATCAGTTCGATAAGGGTAAAACCCTTTTGTAAGGCCTTCATGGATCACTCCTTGATGGTTGATTAAAGAAACACACCTGGATTCCGTGTGTTCGACCTCTCTAGCGCAATCCCCGTGCCAACCTGCTTCGGACGCTGCCAGAAACGCCCTCGTGGTTTGTCGCTATCCTCAAAAACATTTGAAAACAGCCTCTTGCAAAGCCATCCTGCGACCACGACTTAACCTTTAACCAGCCGTCGCCGGCACTCGATCAGTACCTCCAGCGGCCAGTCAACACGCATCCGGCGACACCCAATCCGGGCACCCGGCAGTAACTGACGCAGTTCGTCACCGCGAAACATAGCCGGGAACCGTTGATACGTCGACCTGGTCGATCTGTTCCGGGTCGAGAAACCGCTCGGCGTACTTCAGATATACCTTTTTCTGCATGAAAACGTCGAACAAATCAGGGTCGATGTGGCCGTTAAGCTTGAATTTGCCCAGGATGTGCAGCGACTCGGTCAGCGTCTTGCCCTTTTTATACGGGCGGTCCTTGGCGGTCAACGCCTCGAAAATGTCCGCGATCCCCATTACCCTCGCCTGCACAGACATCTGCTGGCGGGTCAGTCCGCGTGGATAGCCTTTGCCATCCATGCGTTCGTGGTGCCCGCCGGCATATTCCGGCACGTTCTTCAAATGCTTCGGCCATGGGAGCGACTCCAACATCTTGATCGTCACCTCGATGTGGTGATTGATGATCTGCCTCTCTTCCTGGGTGAGGGTGCCGGAGCGGATGGTGAGGTTCTTCACCTCGTCGGCGGTGAGGAAATCGGCTTCCTTGCCGTCAACATCGTGCCAGCGGCAGGTGCGGGCGATCTCGCGTATCCGCGCCTGATCCGGTTCGCGCATGGCCTCCGACCCTAAATTGCAGGACTGCAGGAACTGGCGGTCCTCGTTGATCTGTCGCAGACGCCCTTCCAGTTCACGTTCCGCACTTTCCCATTCGCCCTTGCGATCGTCGCCGGCGGCCAGCTTTGCCCTGAGCATGGCAATCTCGGCATCGCGCTTGAGAATTTCAAAGCGGGTGTCGATCAGCCCGATACGATCGTAAATGGTCTGCAGCTTGGTGGCCTTGTCCACCACGTGCACCGGCGTGGTCACCTTGCCGCAGTCGTGGAGCAGCCCGGCGATCTTCAGTTCGTACCGGTCCTTGTCCGTCATGGTGAAATCGGCGAGCGGGCCCTCGTCGGTGTCGTTGACGGCCTCCGCAAGCATCATTGTGAGCATCGGCACACGCTGGCAGTGGCCGCCCGTGTAGGGAGACTTGTCGTCGATCGCGGCGTTGATGAGGTTGATGAAGGATTCGAACAGGGATTCTAGCTGGTTGATGAGCTGGCGGTTGGTGAGCGCCACCGCGGCCTGCGAGGCCAGCGACTCGGCAAGGTGCTGGTCGGCCTTGGAGAACGACACGATCTTGCCGGTTACGCGATCCTTGGCATTGATCAATTGCAGCACACCGATGATCTCGTCTTCATGGTTCTTCATCGGCACCGTAAGGAACGACTTCGAGCGATAGCCCGTCTTCTTGTCAAAGTTCTTGGTGCCGGTGAAGTCGAAGCCTTCGGCGGCGTAGGCGTCGGCGATGTTGACGGTTTCATCGCGCAGCACCGAATACGCCACCACCATGGAATTGTTGGGGCAACCGTCGTCGTCGAAAAGCCGGACCGGGTAGAACGGGACTTCGACGCCGGTGGTTCCGCCCATGGCGATGCTCAGTGAATCGGTGCGCAGTATTTCGAAGTGGACCAGCTTTTTGTCCGGGTCCACACGGTAGAGCGTCCCGCCGTCGGCAGTGGTGATCTTCTTGGCTGCGACCAGAATCGCCTCCAGAAGACGGTTGGTGTCCTTCTGCCTGGAAAGCGAAATCCCGACCTGGTTCAGCTCTTCCAGGCGTCGAAAGAGTTCGGCCGAGGTCGGTTCGCTCATGGAAGGGTGATCTCGCGTAAAGACTGCCCGGTTCGGTCGCGATCGCCTACTTGATGCAGACTGCCCGGACCTGATGCATGTCGGTAATGCCCTGCAGGACTTTCTCGATGCCGTCCTGTTTCAGCGTCCGCATGCCTTCGGCAAGAGCGGTGGCAACGATTTCCGCTACCTGCGAGTGTTCCTGGATGTGCTTCTTGAGCGAATCGGTGCCCACCAGCAGCTCGTGCAGGCCTACCCGGCCCTTGTAGCCGGTGCCGCCGCAGACGTCGCATCCAACCGGCGTGTACAACTTGAATTGTCCCTTTTCGTCGGCAAACTGCTTGGCCCAATCGCGGTAGATTGATTCGTACGCGGCCTTCGGGTCGCGCTTCCATTGCACGGTGTTCTTCAGCTCGACGCAGTACTCCTCGAGAATCCCCTTGAGCTCTTCCTGCGTAGCCACGTGAGGCGTCTTGCACTTGGAGCACAGCCGCTTGGCCAGTCGTTGCGCCAGCACCCCAAGCAATGCGTCGGCAAAATTGAACGGGTCCATGCCCATGTCGAGCAGGCGGACGATCGACTCCGGCGCGCTGTTGGTGTGCAGCGTGGTGAACACCAGGTGGCCGGTGAGCGAAGCCTCGATGCCGGTCGAGGTGGTCTCCTTGTCGCGCATTTCACCCACCATGATGATGTCGGGATCGGCGCGCAAAAACGCCCTCATCGCGACCGCGAAGGTCAGCCCGGCCTTGACGTTCATCTGTACCTGGCGCAGGCCCTTCTGGGTGATTTCGACCGGGTCCTCGGCAGTCCAGATCTTGGTCTCCGGCGTGTTCCGATAACCGAGCGCCGAATGCAGCGTAGTGGTCTTGCCGGAACCGGTCGGGCCGCACACGAAGAACAGTCCGTAAGGCTTGCTGACCACCTCCTTCAACGTGCCGAGGTTGCGCTCCGACAGTCCCAGTTTGTCGAGCGGGATCGGCTCGCCCCCGCCGAGAATACGCATCACGATGTCCTCGACGCCGCCTGCGGAAGGAATGGTCGCGACCCGCAGTTCGATGTCGAGCGGGCCGAATTTCTTGAACTTGATCTTGCCGTCCTGGGGTTTGCGTTTCTCCGAGATGTCGAGATCGCACATGATCTTCAGGCGCGCGGCAATGGCATTGCGGTAGCTCGACGGCACCGATATATACGGTTTCAGCGTGCCGTCCTTGCGGAAGCGGACTTCGGTCTTGCCCTTTCCCGGATACGGCTCGATATGAATGTCGGAAGCCCCCTGGTTATGGGCGTCCACGATGATTTTGTTTACCAGTTTCACCAGTTCGTTGTCTTGCGCCAGGGATACGTCGTCGGTTCCGCCTCCGGCCCCACCCTCGTCGTCGCCCTCGTCGTCCATGGTGGACAGCAGTTCGGTGATGTTCGAGGTGTCACCCACCGCGTCCGCGCCGAAGAACTGATCCAGCGTGGCGCTGAATTCGCGCCGGGTGCAGACTTTGAAAACCACCTTGTGCTTGGGAAAGATATTGCCCACCACTTTCGAGGCTCGCACTTTCTCCGGGTCGGTGGTAAGCACGATCAGGCCTTCCCTCACGTCTTCGATCGGCACCCAGGAGCTGCTCTCGACGAAATCGCGCTTCAGGTTCTTGAGCAGGTCCAAGGGCTTGACCCGGTCCTGCTTGAACGACTCGTAGGGCACGCGGAAGAACTGGGACAGCGCTTCGCCGATCGCCGGCGGCTTGACCTGGAACTCGTCGGCCAGAACATCCTCGATGTCCCGGTTCTTGCGCCTGGCGGAACGGGTAGCGAGTTCCATTTCTTCTGCGGAAAGCACCGCATTGGTCACCAGATGGTCGTACTTCCCGCGCAG
The DNA here is from genome assembly GCA_964396485.1 of uncultured Alcaligenaceae bacterium. Taxonomy (GTDB): domain Bacteria; phylum Pseudomonadota; class Gammaproteobacteria; order Burkholderiales; family JACQAP01; genus JACQAP01. The sequence continues at coordinate 4,111 of CAYNFN010000325.1, read as the reverse complement.
CATCGCCGTCGGGCGGCTGCGTTGCTTCAGCGCGATGGCAAGGGTTTCACCGAGATGCGTCGCGCCTTCCTCCGCGACGGCGGAAAAAGGCTGGCCGCTCTTGGCATTGATCACCTGCACCACGCCGATCAGCTCGCCGCCGGGGCCATCCGTTATCGGCACCACCAGCATTTGCTTGGTGCGGTATCCGGTGCGGCGGTCCACTTCCTTGAGGAACTTGAGGTCAGCGTTGTGGCCGCGCAGCTCATTGTCGTCGTAGACATCGCGGATGCTGATGAGCCTCTTCGACAACGCCACGAAGCCGGCGATGCTCTGCTCGTTGATCGGCAGCTTCAGGTCCTTAAAAGAGGACAAGCCGGTCTTCACCTTGGAGATGATCGACGTCCTGTCGTCGGATACCACGTAGATGGTGAGCCGGTCGGCCTCGAACACGGCGCAGATATCCTGCGACAGCTCCAACATGATCTCGTCGATGTTGCTGGTCGCATGGATCTTGTTCGTGACCACCTGGAGACTTTTCTGGAACTCCAGTTTATGGCTCATTTCGGCCAGGTTATGGCCGGTTTGCGGCTTGGTCTCAAAGACAGTGCTCATGGTGTCCATCCTTTTTCCGTTTGCCGGTTGCCACTCCGGGATACTACCCCAGCAACTTCCGGGCCGCTAACCCGCGCCTTGCCCGTCAGCGGGTCACTAAAATTTGAAAACCTGGCCGTTGGACAACATGCGGGGGTTGTAGCGTTCCGCATTCTCCCCGACTTCCTGCATCGTCAACGTGCCGGCGCCGGGCTTCAGGTGCGTGATATAGACCCGCGTCGGACGCTTGAGTTTGGCCAGTTCCTCCGCCAGCATGCTCGGGCACAGATGTTTCGACGTGATCGCCAGCTCCTTCTCCTCGTTCGGGAAGGCCGTCTCGATGATCAGATAGCGCAGGTTCTCGATTTTGTTGACTTCTGCCCAAAGCGCGTCGTTGACTGTGGTGTCGCCGGTGAAAACCAGGCTTGCCTCGCCGCTGTCGAGGTGGAACCCGACCGCGGGGACCACGTGATTGGCCGGCAATACGGTGATCCGGCGTCCGCCGAGATCGACGCATTCGCCCACTGCAAACGTGGTGTATTTCATGTACGGCGCGGACTTGCTCGGAATTTCGGCGAAATCAGGCCATACCTTCCAGTTGAAAATGTGGTCCTTCAGGATTTTGTGCGTCGGCTCTGTGCAGTGCACGGTGATCGGCGTATCGCGCATCGGGCCGATGGTGTCCACCAGGAACGGCAGCGAGGTGATGTGATCGAGATGCGAGTGGGTTATGAACACGTGGTCGACCTTCAGCAGCTCGGTAAGGCTCAGATCCCCGACCCCGGTTCCAGCGTCGATCAGCACGTCGTAGTCGAGCAGCATCGTGGTGGTGCGCAGGTTTCCACCGATTCCGCCACTGCACCCGAGTACCCTGATCAGCATCGCTATTTAGTCTCGAATTTCCAGGAGCCGTCCCAGCCTTGCTCCGGAGGATTGCTGCGGAAAAAGGCGATGCGCCCGAGGAAGACCTTATAAAGACCGCTCGCTGCGTTGCGCTTTTGCAGGTTGAGCAACTGCAATTCTGCCATATCCCAGTCGCGCGCCCGGTAAAGCTTGAGCGCCTGCCCCCAAAGCTTCAATTCGTCCTGCACCGCCTTGTCGACTTCCACCGCCAGGCCGATCGGTTCGAAAATGGTCACCGGCCGGTCCTTGCCTTTCACCTTCACCTGATCGAGCTCGCGAAAGACCACGTCGGGAACCTCCGCGCGGGTGTCTTGGCCGACGATCATGTTGACCCCGTATTCCTTGGTGATGCCTTCCAGGCGCGAAGCCAAATTCACCGCATCGCCCATCACGGTGTAGGCCAGACGGATTTCCGAGCCCATGTTGCCGACGCTCATGCGGCCACTGTTCACGCCCACGCCAATGTGGATTGGGGGCCAGCCCATTTCCTGGAAGTGCGGCTGCAGCGCGTCGAGGACTTTATGCATCTCCAGACCCGCGAGCACGGCGCTGCGCGCGTGCTGCGGATCGTCGAGCGGAGCCCCCCAGAATGCCATGATGCAATCCCCCATGTACTTGTCGATGGTGCCGAGATGCTTGTAGATCACCCGGGTAAGCGGCGTGAGGAATTCGTTCATCAGCTTGGAGAGCTGCTTCGGGTCGAGGCCTTCGGAAATGGTGGTGAATCCGCGCACGTCGGTGAACAACACCGACAACTCGCGACTTTCGCCTTCCATCGAGAAGGACTCGGGATCCCTGCTCATTTCGTCCACCAGCTCGGGCGGCACATACTGGCCGAACAGCCCGCTGAGCTGGCGCTTGGCGCGCGACTCGACGAAGAAGCCGTAGGACATGTTGAGCGCAAACAGCGTTGCAATCATCAACAGGCCCGAGGCCAGGGGCAGCACCAGGTTGCCCTCGGTCCACACCAGCACGTTGCTGGCGAACACGGCCGCCAGCACCACCAGCGTTAGCATGGTGGCGCGAAACGGATTCACCAGAGGCAGCACCAGCGCCATCGCCAGTCCCGAAAACAACAGCAGCACCACCTCGGCGCCAAGCACGTACGGCGGCTTCTGCTTGATCTTGCCGTCGAGCACGCCGGTGATCAGATTGGCGTGAATTTCCACTCCGGGATACACGCCCGCCACCGGAGTCGCCCTGAGGTCGAATAGCCCCGGCGTGGTCGTACCCACCAGAACGATCCTGTTCTTCAGATCGTCGATCGGTGCCGTGCCATGCAATACATCGGTCGCTGAAACATACTTGAAGCTGCCCTGGCGGCCGCGGTAGGGAACCAGCGCCGCCACCTGGACATCCACCGGAATCCGTTTCGAGCCGATGTCGATCCACTCCAGTCCGGGATAGTTCCTGGTGAAGAACTTTTCCTCCGGGAAACCGGGAACCACCGGCGGCGAATCCAGCACGAGGCGCACCATCGCCATCGACAGCGATTCGTAGTGCACGCCCGCGTACTCCGCCAGCATCGGCACCCGCCTGGTCACGCCGTCTTCGTCGGGCAAGGGGTTGAAGTGACCGCCGCTTGCCGCGGCCTCCTGGAAGTCCGCGAGGTTGGCGCCGTAACCGATCCAGCGGGTAAAGCCGATATTCTTGCCCTTGAAGGTGCCTGCCGGCAAGACCGGTTTGGGCAACGCGCCGGTGGCGCGCCCTTTTCCGTCTTCCGACACGACATCGGAAAAGTAATAGCCCAGCACAACTGCGCGATTCCTCAGCTTCTCGGCGAACGCGCGGTCGTATTCGAGTTGCGGACCGATCTCCTTGAGCACCGTCTGGTACTGCGCATTGCCCCGGAGCTGGTTCTCGCCTAGCTGCCTGAGCACCCCCAGGCCGGAACTTTCGTCGCGTTCCGCGAACACCACGTCGAAGCCGACGATGCCCACCTTGTAGTGATCGAACAGTTGGTCGAGCATCAGCGCGAGCTTGTCGCGGCGCCACGGCCAGCGGCCCTCCGCGGCGAGGCTTTTCTCGTCGATGTCGACGATGACCAGACGCGGATCGATGCTATTGGGCATCGTCAGACGCAGGCGCGCGTCGTAAATGATGTTCTCGAAGCGATTGACGAAGGGGATTTGGTAGTAACGGGCGGCGTGGCCGACAAAAATCAGAATCACCACCAGTCCGAGCCCGATGCGCACCAGATGCTTCTTCAAGCTGTCTCCCTTGATTCGCAGCGCGCCGGCTCAACGCCGCTTCGGTGGAGCCGGCTAGGGAAGCTCTGCATAAGTCCGACGACGCGCGTTGCGCCAGGTGCGGAGACTGCTAGGGACGCCGGAGCGCGGAACAGGGGCCCCTCTGGGGATGTGACCGCGCAGGCGTCCCATCGAGCGCGTTTGAACCGGCGTGCAATGCGAGCGACTCCGGGTCGCATCCACCGACCAAGGCCGGCGGAACCTGCTCCGCCTGCGCGCTCGCGCTCCGCAGATGCGGCTGAAGCCCCAGCAAGGAGCGTAACAACGCAGGCGCCGCACCTGGCACAACCCAATGACATTTCGACTCCTTCGAGGGACCGGGCGATTCTGGCCGATGGCTGCGTCGGCTCCTCGCTTATGTAGGCCGGCTACACGGCGTCCTCACC
>CAYNFN010000324.1:0-5312 GCA_964396485.1 uncultured Alcaligenaceae bacterium | reverse complement strand
CCCGGCAACAGCGTCACCGGCTCCTTGCCCGCGTTGATGAGGTCGGGGTCCGCTTCGCCCGGCGCGGGCGCGGGTCCCATGCCGAGCACGCCGTTCTCGCTGTGCAGCAGGATCTCGCGGTCCCTGGGCAAATGGTTGGCAACCAGCGTCGGCAGCCCGATGCCGAGGTTGACCACGGCGCCTTCGGGAATGTCCCGCGCAACGCGTGCCGCCATCTGGTCACGATTGAGCTTGTTCACGTTTCACTCCTGTTGTCGGCAGATTAGCAGTCCTTTGAAAAACTCGATCGCCAATCAACTTCTTACCACCAAGATTCTTTTCAATACCTTATTTTCTATACCCGCTCGACGGGTGCCCTTGAGGGGTGCACCAAGGCACCAAGAAAACCTGACATCAAATCGTTTTTCCTTGCACTGCTTGGTGTCTTGGTGCCTTGGTGGTTCGTTCTCCAGTTTATCTCTGCGTGCTCTCGTCGTTCTCCGGGAACCCAAACAACCTGTTAGGCGGCCTGGACACCGGCATCCGAGCCGGCCACGGAGCGTTCGATCCGCACCATGCGCTTGACGAAGATTCCCGGCGTAACGATCGCTTCCGGATCGAGCGCGCCGAGTTCGACGATCTCATGGACCTGCACGATGGCGCACTTGGCGGCGGTGGCCATGATCGCGGCGAAATTGCGCGCGGTCTTGCGATACACCAGGTTGCCCCAGCGGTCGCCGCGTTCGGCCTTGATCAGCGCGAAATCGGCGTGGATCGGAAACTCCAGCACATAGCCGCGGCCATTGATGATCCGCGTCTCCTTGCCCTTTGCCAGATCGGTGCCGTATGCAGTGGGGGTGAAGAAGCCACCGATGCCCGCGCCCGCCGCGCGGATACGCTCGGCGAGATTGCCCTGCGGCACCAGTTCCAGCTCGATGTCGCCGGCGCGGTAGAGCGCATCGAACACCTGTGAATCCACCTGGCGCGGAAAAGAGCAGATGAGCTTGCGCACCCGCCGCGCCTTGAGCAACGCCGCGAGCCCGGTCTCGCCGTTGCCGGCGTTGTTGTTGACGATGGTCAGGTCCTTCGCGCCCTGCGCGATCAGCGCATCGATCAGTTCCGCCGGCAGGCCCGCCGGGCCGAAGCCGCCGATCATCACCGTGGCGCCGTCGTTGATCCCCGCCACCGCTTCCTCAACCGAAGAAACAATCTTGTTGATCATGAATCAATCCCGATAACCGCAAAGGCGCAAAGGCGCAAAGGAAACGCAAAGAAAAGCAAAGCAATTGATAGAAAAAGCACGTTGGTATTGGATGCTCTCTTCATCTTGGTCACCTGTGCGGAGTGCAAAGTTACCGTGAAGAAAAACACATTTTGTATTCCTTCGCGTTCCCTTTGCGCCTTTGCGTCTTTGCGGTGAGGTTTGGATCTAGCGTGGGTAGTACGGCGGAATCTTGGCATCGACGTTGACCCACACCGATTTCGCCTCGGTGTAATCGTGCATCGCCTCGAAACCCATCTCCCGCCCGTACCCCGACCTGCCGATGCCGCCGAACGGCGACCCGGGATTCACCCGCTTGTAGCAATTGATCCAGACCATGCCGCTGCGCATTGCCGCCGCGGTGCGATGCGCGCGCTGCAGGTTGGTGGTCCACAGCCCGCCGCCCAGGCCGTAGTCGGTGCCGTTGGCGATCGCCAGCACTTCCTCGTCGTCGCGGAAAGTGGTGACGGTGACGAACGGGCCGAATACTTCCTCCTGCGAGACCCGGTCGGTGGGCTTGGCGCGCACCACGGTCGGTTCGACGTAGCAGCCTTTGGAGAGATCGTCGCGCTCCAGCGGCTGAGTGTGCAACTGCCTGCCGAATCCGGCGGGCGCCGCTGAGTTTGCGCTCCGCGCTTGCCGATTCGTGTTCGCTATGCGAACATTTGTTTTTGTTGCGAACACGGTAGGCCAATCGCGCGGAGCCTGTCAACTCTGCGGCGAAGCGGCCGGGGAAGAGTTCGGGATGAGACAAACGGCAAGGGCGTTGAGCGTGAACGCCCACGAGACGCCCAGGCGCCAGGGTCGCGGAAAGGATGCGTTCCTGCAGTCCTTCGCCAACGGACTATCGGTGATCAGCGCCTTCGGTCACGATACGCGCACCATGACGCTGTCGCAGGTGGCAGCGAAGGCCGGACTTTCCCGTGCCGGCGCGCGGCGCATTCTGCTCACGTTGCAGGCGCTGAGTTACGTCGGCACCGACGGACGCGACTTCTATCTCACGCCGAAAATCCTCGACCTCGGCTACTCCTACCTGTCTTCCACCCCGCTCTGGGACCTCGCCGAGCCTTTCATGGAAGAGGTGGTGAACGAGGTGCACGAGTCCTGTTCGGCATCGGTACTCAACGACACCGAGATTCTTTATATCCTGCGGGTTCCCACCAAGAAGATCATGACCATCAACCTGTCGATCGGCAGCCGCCTGCCGGCGTGGTGCACTTCGATGGGCCGGGTATTGCTCGGGGGTTTGAGCGAGGATGAACTCGATGCAGTCCTGGACCGCAGCCAGATCAAGGCGTACACCGCGCGCACCGTTACCGATCGCGCCAGGCTCGAGCAGATCATCCGCGACGACCGCCGCAAGGGCTGGTCGCTGATCAACCAGGAGCTCGAGGACGGGCTGGTTTCGATTTCGGTGCCGTTGATGAATCGTGCAGGCCGCACGGTTGCGGCAATGAACGTAAGCTGCCAGGCGTCCCGGACCTCGGCAACCGAGGTCGCCAGGAATTTTCTGCCGGTGCTGAAGCGGGCGGCGGATCAGATCAATACGGCGCTGCGGTTTCGGCCCGCCTGAATACCCGGTTGCGCATCTCGGCGTTGCAGACCGAGGTCTTGATCGTGGTGATTTTCATTGTTCTCATCCCGAGTGACGCCTGGCAGCCGGAAGACTGAAGATTAAGACCAAGCCCCGATCTTATCCAGCGTACCGATTCGGGCATAATCTCTGCCGCCGCAAGGGGCCACGGGCCGCCGCGATCGGGCTGTCCGGATTCATCCGTAAATTATCGCAAGGGGAAGCGATGGCCCATCCGCTGGGACCATTCGACTACGTCATCGTCGGCGCCGGCTCGGCCGGCTGCCTGCTCGCCAATCGCCTGAGCACCGATCCTGACGTGCGCGTGCTGCTGCTCGAGGCCGGCGGCAAGGACGACTACTTCTGGATCCATGTTCCGGTCGGTTATCTCTACACCATCGGCAATCCGCGCACCGACTGGTGCTACAAGACCGAACCCGACCCGGGACTGAACGGCCGCTCGATCGGCTATGCCCGGGGGCGCGTGCTCGGCGGCTGCTCCTCGATCAACGCGATGATCTACATGCGCGGACAGAAGAGCGATTACGATCACTGGGCCGCGCTCGGAAACAAGGGCTGGTCGTGGGACGAAGTGCTGCCCTATTTCAAGCGCAACGAGGATTACCAGCACGGCGCCGACGAGCTGCATGGCACCGGCGGCGAACTGCGCGTCGAGGAACGGCGGGTGAACTGGGAGATCCTCGATGCCTGGCGCGAGGCCGCGCAGGAATGCGGCATTCCCAAAATCGAGGAATTCAACCGCGGCGACAATTTCGGCAACGCCTATTTTCAGATGAACCAGCGTCGCGGCGTGCGCTGGAGCAACACCAAGGCCTTTCTGCGGCCGGTGATGAACCGGCCGAACCTGACCGTGCTCACCCACGCGCACGTCAAGCGCGTGCGCGTGCAGACGCTGGGATTCCTGAAGCGCGCCACCGGCGTGGAGTTCAGCCTCGGTCCGCGCGGCAACCAGTTTGCCGAAGCGAGGCGCGAAGTGATCCTCGCCGCAGGCGCGATCGGCTCGCCGCAGATCCTTCAGCTCTCCGGCATCGGCCCCGGCGCGCTGCTGCAGGACCTTGGCATCAACGTCGAGCACAACTTGCCGGGGGTGGGCGAAAACCTGCACGACCACCTGCAGATCCGGATGATGTACAAGGTAAAGAACGTCCGCACGCTCAACGAGCGCGCCAACAGCGTGTTCGGGAAAATGGCGATGGGGCTCGAGTACCTGCTTTTCCGCACCGGTCCGCTGACCATGCCGCCCTCGCAACTGGGCGCGTTCGCGAAAAGCGATCCGGCGCAGCCGTCGGCGAACATCGAATGGCACGTCCAGCCGCTGTCGCTGGACAAGTTCGGCTCGCCGCTGCACCGCTTTCCCGCGATCACGCCATCGATGTGCAACCTGCGCCCCACCAGCCGCGGCCACGTGCGCATCAAGAGCCCCGACCCGCACGCGCACCCGGCCATCATGCTCAACTATCTTTCCACTTTCGAAGACAAAAAAGTCGCGGTGGACTCGATCCGCATCACCCGCCGCATCATGCAGGCGAAGGCGCTGGCGAAGTACCAGCCGGAGGAATTCAAGCCCGGCCCCGATTTCAAGACCGACATCGCGCTGATGAGTGCGGCGGGCGATCTCGGCACCACCATCTTCCACCCGGTCGGCACCTGCAGGATGGGCCACGACGAACTCGCAGTCGTCGACGATCGTCTGCGCGTGCGCGGCATCGCCGGGCTGCGCGTGATCGATGCATCGGTAATGCCGCGCATCACTTCTGGCAACACCAACGCGCCGACCACCATGATCGCCGAGAAGGGCGCCGAGTTCGTCAAGGAAGACACCAAGGCGCGCTGAAACGATCCAGCGGCGCCGTCAGCTGCCGAACAGCAAGCCGCTGAGCTGTTTCCAGTTGAGGTAAATGTAACCCACCGCCAACACCATGTAGGTGGCCGTACACACCAGCATCAGCACCTGCGTCACGGGATGGGGCCTCACCCATTTCGGGAACGCCTTGGGCAGCATGAAGTAATTCAGGTACACGAAGGCCGGCGCGATGACGGCCATCCCAAGGAATGCCACCACGCCGCGAATGACGATCAGCGTGCCGGGCTGCGCCAGCGCCATGGTGAAGACCGTCAACACGGTAAAGATGCCGACGAAGATGTAGTACCAGGTACGATAGTGCAGCTTCTGCGCGCCCTTGATGTTCGAGTAGAAAAAGTCGGCCTGGATGCGCGAAAAACCGTCGGTAAGCTGCAACCAGGCATCGCACAGGAACGCGGCCGCCACGATCAGGAACACCGCCTTGCCGACCGGACCCCAGGCCACCTCGAAGAACGCCGATTGCACTACGGCGATTTCCCAGCCCTTGGGAATGATGCCTTTGGGCAGCAGCAGTGCGTACGCAAGCCAGCACATGATGATGGTGGTCAACAGATTCAGCCCCACTCCGAAGCCGTTCTCGATGCTGAAATAGCGCACCCAGCTCTTGTAATTTT
>CAYNFN010000323.1:0-1794 GCA_964396485.1 uncultured Alcaligenaceae bacterium | reverse complement strand
GTGCGCGCGCGCTGGAACATCGAACGCCTGGCCCGAGGCCAGTGGCAGATGGTGGTGTACGAACTGCCGCCGGGAACCTCGGCGAAGAAGGTGCTGGAGGAAATAGAGGCGATCACCAATCCCCAACCCAGGCCAGGCAAGAAATCGCTCACGCCGGAGCAAACGCGCGAGAAGCAATTGATGCTGGCGATGCTCGACAAGGCGCGCGACGAATCCGACCGTACGCACCCGGTGCGCCTGGTGTTCGAACCCAGGACCTCGAAGATCGACGAGATCGAGTTCGTCAATCTTTTATTGGCCAAGACCGGCATGGAAGGCAACGTCGCGATAAATCTTGTAATGGTCGGCCTCGACGGGCGGCCCACCGGCAAGAACCTGCGCGAGGTGATCGCCGAATGGATCAAGTTCCGCTTTGCGACCGTCACCCGGCGCACCCAGCATCGGCTGGCGCAAGTGCTCGACCGCATCCACGTCCTCGAAGGCCGCATGATCGTGCTGCTGAACGTGGACAAGGTGATTAAGATCGTCCGCAACGCCGACGATCCGAAGGCCGCATTGATCAAGGCGTTCAAGCTGTCCGAGCGCCAGGCCGACGACATCCTTGACATCCGCCTGCGGCAACTGGCGAAACTCGAGCAAATCAGGATCGAGCAGGAGCTGAAGGACCTGCAGAAGGAACAGAAGGGCCTGGAGAAGATCCTCAAGGACCGCAAGGCGCTGGAAGACCTGGTGATCTCCGAGATCGAGGATGACGTCAAGACCTTCGGAGACAAGCGCCGCACGCGCATCGAGGAATCCGAGAAGGCGGTGATCGAAACCCCGATCATCGACGAGCCGGTTACCGTGATCTTTTCGAAAAGAGGCTGGGTACGCGCGCGCCAGGGGTGGGAAGTCGATCCCGCCACGCTGACGTTCAAGGAAGGCGATGGTTTGTCGGCGCTGATCAGGTGCCGCACCGTCGAGCCGGTGATCTTCCTCGATTCGAAGGGCAGGGCGTACTCGGTCGAGGCCTCGCAACTGCCGCCGGCGCGCGGCGACGGCGTGCCCGCGTCCTCGCTGGTGGAAGTGCAGGAAGGCGCGCACATCCTCTACTGTCTCGGCGGCAAGCCGGAAACCCCGGTGCTGGTGGCCTCGAGCGGCGGCTACGGCTTCCTGTCGAAGATCGCCGACATGGTCTCCAACCGCAAGGCCGGCCGCGAGTTCATGACGCTGGAAGAAAACGACTCGCCGATCGCGCCCTTCGTTTACGAAGAGTCCCCCGGCAATTTCGTGGCAGCGCTCTCCGAGGGCGGGCGGCTGCTGTTGTTCGCGATCGCTGAACTCAAGTACCAGCCGCGTGGCCGCGGCACCATCGTGATGGGGCTCGACGAAGGCGACAGGCTGTTCGCCGTCACGGTCTCCGATCAGCCCAGGCTGATCGTGCGCGGCGTCAACCGCAACGCCAAGGAAAAGGAACTGCTGCTGGTAAAGGACAAGCTCGCCCACCACGTCCTCAAGCGCGCGCGCATGGGCCGGGTGTTGCCGGAGAAACTGAAGCCGACCGCGCTGGTCGTGCCGGCCAAGTCCGCAACGCCCTGACCGTCGCCCCTGCCTTAGGATTGTCTTTGCATAACAGCTAACTCGTTGAATTGAAATGTCATTGTGGTTTCATTGTTCGCATGACAGAGGTCGGGTCGTTGAGCTTCAGTCTCGACTTTAAGCTTCTGCAGGAACTGACGAACAGCCCCTGTTCACGCTTGGCTTGTATTTTGGCGTCACTGGCCATAAAGTAAGGAGGTAAGGACTACTTACCAG
>CAYNFN010000322.1:0-3359 GCA_964396485.1 uncultured Alcaligenaceae bacterium | reverse complement strand
CGCGGCGCAGGTGCTGATCACCCGCGCGCACGTGCCGCAGGGGGCCCGCCGCCGCCCCGGGTCGGTACTTGCCTTCGCGGTGGAGGAAAAGACGGCAGGCGAGCCGGATGCCAACCAGGAGAGTTGGCTCCGCGCCGTCGGCGACGAAGACGCGCTCGCTGTTGCGGACAAGGAGGGACTGGAGCGCTGGCGTCATGCGCTCGGTGCTGCGGGCATCCATGCCTACGAGGTGCACTGCGAAACGCTTTTGTTGCCATGGCGAACGGGGGAATGGAGTCTCGTCTGGAATGGCAGCGAGGGGTTTGTGCGCACCGGCGAATTCGAAGGGGCCGCGACCGATTGCGGCGACCGGCAGGCGCCGCCTTTGTCACTGCGCCTGATGCTGGAAGAAGTGCAGGCACGCAGTGCCGGCCCGTCGTCGATCGCGATCTATCCAACTTCGCCGGAGGCGGCGCCGGACATCGCGGCATGGCAAAGCGAGCTTGAAATCGCCCTGCGCATGGCCGGAACATGGGATTGGCGGACCGTGCCTCCCGGCGCCGGCGTGAGCCTGGCCCAGGAGCGCCAACGCTTGCGTCTTTTCTCCGGCGCGGCTTCGCATCTGCGTCCGGCGGCCTGGATCGTTGGCGGCGCGCTGGCGCTGCATGCGATTGCGCTGGTGGTGGATTGGACGTCGCTTGCGAACGAGCAGCGGGCGTTACGCCAGCAAATGGAATCGCGCTTTCGCGCATCCTTTCCCGAGGCAGTCGCGGTGGTGGACCCGGCGCTGCAAATGCGCCGCAAGCTCGCCGAGGCGCGCCATGCCGCGGGCCAATCCGACAGCGGCGACTTCCTGCCGATGATCGAGACGGTGATGGCGGGAATGAAGGACTTGCCCGAGGGCGGCCTGCGGGTCCTGTCCTACGAGAGTGGGCGGATGACGCTGGGACTCGCCGCAACCGAAGAGGCGGTCGTAAACCGCATCGTGACGCGACTGACCCAGTCGGGCATGAGCGTTGAACGCTCCACCGCCGTGAAGCGCCCGGGAGGCGCGACGGTTGTGATCACCGTGCGGGCGTCATGAACGCGAAACTGCACAGGCTCTGGCAATCGCGGGCACCGCGGGAACGCGTGGTCATCGCGGTGCTGGCGGTGCTCGCGGGCGCTGCGTCGTATGTGTGGCTGGTGCAGTCGGCGGACCAGGCTCACACGCGATCGCGCGCCAGCGTCCCGGCACTGCGGGCGCAGGCTGCCCGTCTCGAACAGCAGGCAGCCGAGCTCGAGCGCCTGCGCGCTGCGCCGGCCGCGTCGGTGTCGCAAACGGATTTGCGCACGCTGGTGCAGGCACAGGCAGGTGTAGCCGGGCTGTCGCGCGCGCTGGTGCGGATCGATGCCCCGGACGCCAATCAAGTGGTGGTGGTGTTCGGCGCCGTGGCGTTCGCGGACTGGCTTAACTGGGTCGCCAGCCTGAAATCGCAGCAGGTCCGACTCGACGCCTGCCGCGTTGAAGCGCTGTCCACGCCGGGCCTCGTCAGCGTGACCGCGACCCTGGTCCGCGCGAAACTGAAATGAGGCGCTGGAGCCTGCTCGCGATCGGGCTTGGCGCTTACGCCCTCGCACTCATTGCCACCGCGCCGGCGACGTTGGTCGACGCCGGCCTGCAACGCGCAAGCCACGGCAGGCTGCGACTTGCCGAAGCCCAGGGCACGCTGTGGTCGGGGTCGGGGCAGATCGAGATTCGCGATGCGGGCGGGCGAACCGGCGTCGCCAAGAGCCTCGCCTGGCGCTTTCTGCCGGAGTCGTTGCTGCGCGGACGCCTGGTTAGCGAAGTCGAGCTGGACCAGTCGGCCAGGCGCTTTCCGGTGACGATATCGTTGTCCCGGATCGAAATCGCAAATGCCGAAATAAGCCTACCGGCCACGGTGCTGGGTCTGGGCGTGCCCAAGCTTGCACCGCTCGGTCTCACAGGCGATGTACTACTGCGGGTCGCCAGCCTCTCGATTGAACGCAAGGAAATGCAGGGCAACGCCACGCTGCAATGGCGCGACGCCGGATCGGTGCTCACACCGATCTCGCCTTTGGGCGACTATGAACTGCGCCTAGATGGCGAAGGCGCTACGGTCCATGCCTACCTGCGCACCATTCAGGGTCCGCTTCGGCTTGAAGGCAAAGGATCCTGGGCAAACGGGAATCATCCCGTATTTCTCGCCACGGCACGCGTTCCCGCCCAGCACCAGCAGCAGCTCGCACCGCTGCTGCGGCTGATTGCAGTGGAACGCGGCGAAGGCAGCTTCGAACTGGTGCTCAAATAGAGACATCCCGACCGGAATTCGGTGCTGCGCCGCGAGGGCAGCGGGCACTCCATGTTGTCGGCCGTTTCTCGCCAAGGGGCATTGTTGTAGTGCTTGGGTTGCACCGGCTGATACTGATGATCAGGCCTCTGATGTGAGCGGCCCTTCCTGGTCCCGATCGCGTCAGCGTCGTCCCGCCTTGGCAAAGCGTACCTTGATGATATTTTGAAACAGGATCTTCCGCTGTTGGGCGCATTACCCACCGATTTCTACGCTCAGTGTATCCCGCAGGTTCACGATGACGGCAAGTTGGTGGTGAACGCGTTCCCCTTCCGGCCAGGGCAGGACCGCCCCCAAAGTGGAAGACGAGGCACTGGATGGCGCGTGTACGAGTCATTCAAACGAAGTTGCGATTTACGGGTTCGTCCAACACCTTCGAACCAAAAATACCATGTTTCTCCTCCACAAAACTGGCTTACAGGTTTTGAACGCTATCGTGAAAGCCGTTCGACCAACGCTGAGACTCGGTCACGTCAACGTCAAAAAAGTGTTGGACGAACGCTGAGACTGGTCCCGTGATCAGTCAGTTGGTGCGTTGGTTGCCGGCAGCTTGACAGCACTATTTCTGGGCACGATGATGGCCGGGGTCAAATGGGTATCGCGCGCGCCCGTTACGTGATGGACTGACCCAACAACATGTAACAAACGAGGGCACACATGATCCGTTCTGGCGCAACTGACGACCCACGCCGTCGACTGCTGATTCAAGCACTCGCTGCCGGGCTGTTTTCCATCGGACTGCCGGGAGGACGCGCGCACGCGGTCGATATCTTCGGCAACAGGCCCTCAAAGCTCCCGCAGGGGCAGTCGATCTACCGCATTTCCGGCACGGCGCTGGTCAACGGAAAAGCTGCGACCATGGCGACCCACATCGGCCCCACCGACACGGTCGAGACCGGAAAAGGGAGCGAAATCGTGTTCGCCGTCGGCGAGAGCGCCTATATCCTGCGCGATGAGAGTCGTGTCGCCCTCCAGAGCGCGCAAACAGGCTCGATGCTGGTCTCCGGTCTGCGGCTGCTGACCGGGAAG
>CAYNFN010000321.1:0-4828 GCA_964396485.1 uncultured Alcaligenaceae bacterium | reverse complement strand
CGATGCGGTGCTGGCGGCCGCCGAGGGCAAGTTCCAATCGGTTCGCATGGTCACGCGCAAGCCGGTGAAAGCCCTCGCGGGCGCGCCTTTTCTCGTCGAGCACGGTATCGGCCTGGACGATCTTCGCGAGCCGCTGAAAATCTTCTCGGGAACCGCACGGGAGGCGGCGAGCGGATTCCCTGCGAATCTCAACATTGCCGCGGCGTTATCGCTGGCGGGAATCGGCCCGGACAGAACCCTGGTGGAGGTGTGGGCCGACCCGTCCGTCACCCGCAATACTCACCGTATCGAGGTGGAATCGGACTCGGCCAGCTTCAGCATGACCATCGAGAACATTGCCTCGGAGAACCCCAGGACCGGTCGCATTACCGCGCACAGCGTGGTCGCGCTGCTGCGCAAGCTGACATCGCCCGTGCGAGTCGGCACCTGACCGCCTAGGCACGGCGGAAATCTGAACCACGGAGGACACAGAGGACACGGAGGAAAAGCAAAACAAAACAAACAATGGAGAATTTAAGGGTCATTCGCTGGTAACTTCCGCGCGGCGTCCGGTTTTTAACTCCTGCATGTGTTTTCTCGTTCTTGGGTTTCCTCCGTGTCCTCTGTGTCCTCCGTGGTTCCTCTTGGTTTTCCTCCAGCGGTCAGCGGACCAGGTCCCGGTACGCGTGCCAGGTCGCGTGCCCAAGCACCGGCAGCACGATCACCAGACCAAACAGGAACGTGGCGAAACCGATCGCGGTAAACGCTGCGATCACGCCCGCCCATACGATCATTGCCGACAGGTTCGTGGCGACGGCCTTGATGCTGGTCAGGATCGCAGTCCGGGTGTTGGTGGCACGGTCGAAGATCATCGGCGCGGAAACCGCGGAGACGAAGAATGCAATTACCGCGAATACTGCGCCGGTAATCAAATAGGTGACCAGGAACTCGTAATAGTCCCAATCCACGATGGTCTGGTAGAAATTATCGCGAACCGACGGCAGGGTGCCACCCAGGGCCTGCTCGAACAGAAACCTCGATATCAGCACCCATGCGATCGCCAGGATCGCGAGCAGCAGGCCCAGGCGCGCGAGCGATTTCCCGTTTTTGAGCGCGCCGTCGAGCGACGCATCGAAGGTGGCGCGCTGACCGGAGGCGCGCAGCCGCGACAGCTCGTAAAATCCGGCGCCGAAGACCGGCCCAACCAGCAGGAAGCCGGACACCGCCGCGGCGAACAGATCGATCTGCGTGCTGCACATCAACAGGATCAACCATCCCAGTGCCACTAGAATCAGTCCGTGGGCGACGCTGGGGCCGGGATTGGCCGTGAAATCCTCCCATCCGCGCGCGAGCCATTGCAGGGGTTGCAGCGCTCCGACGCGGGCAACTGGCGGCAAACCCGGAGAGTGAGCAAATGCGTCCATCGGCTTGTCCATGTTGCGCTCCTCCTTGGGATGAGGCTGCGATGTCCGCTGCGAAGCCGCCCGCGGCCAGACTCCGGGCCGGTGCCGCCGGGCGGCCGCGGCAGCACAACAGTTTCCTCCATTTTCGTCGATGGCGGTTGCCCGCAGCGCCGCATCGGGAGCAAATGGCCGACAGCATTGGCCTGTTCCTTGTAGTATTAGTCGTCGCGTGGCACTCGATTTCCCAGCTCGTGACAGCGGAGCAATGTGCATAAGTTTCGCCGATCAAGCGTATCGCGTAGTGTCATGCGATTTTTTTTGCAGGGATCCGCCCCTGGTCCTGAATATCCCGGCTCTACCTGGCCGGAAAACGGGCGTCTGGAACGGCTCGATTCTTGCGTGAAAAACCGTAATGGCACTGCATGGTGCGAAGATGTGATGCAACGAGCCAACCATCAGTCCCGGAAAATATTGCGAAAACTCCTTTACATGCGACGTAGCGCGCGCCGTGTTCCGCTGCTGTCCGGCTGGTGGAACGATGCGCGCTTTTTCTGGCACACCGGAAACAAGGCTCCGTGGATCACCGCTCTGATTGTTGGAGTGGTCATCACGACCTTCGGCGCACTCATTTATTGGCTCGAGTCGAACAGCTCGGAGACGCGCGAACTGACGTGTCTTGCGCTGAACGTTTACTACGAAGCCCGGGGAGAGCCGCTTGCGGGGAAATACGCGGTGGCGGAAGTCACGATGAACCGCGTGGCCTCGCGCCATTACCCGGAAACGGTCTGTGAAGTCGTTTACGAGAAAAGATGGGACCGGCTGCGCAAGCGTTACGTGGGCGCATTCTCATGGACGGAGTTCGACGTCATTCCGCACCCGGAAGGCGAGCAGTGGCATCAGGCCGGGCAAGTTGCCGAAGCCGTCTACTTCGGGCGGCAGGCGCCGCAGCTGAACGGCGCCCTTCACTATCACGCGACTTACATCAGACCGAGCTGGTCGCGAGGACGGCAACCCGTCGCACGCATCGGCGGGCATGTTTTCTACAAGTGATCGGCCTGCGAGAATCGGTGGAAACAGGACTCGGAATTCAAGACAAGCAGCCGGCCTATGGCCGGCAATAAGAGCGTTGACGCAGCGGCTTCAGCTCCAAGTGTTCCCTTGAGTGTTTTACCTTAATGGCGCAGAGGACAACATAGCGCGAAGCGATCTATTGCGGCGGATACTCACCTTCAGGTGATGTGGGAGCCAAAAACGAAAGGACGCTGAGGAATGCAAAGTTTCGGAAAAGTGCGCAGGCCAGGCTAGAGTTTCTTCACTCAGCACTCAGCACTCAGCACGCAGCACGCAGCACTTTTCGTCGTCTCTTCATCCTTCCGCCTCACTTGTCCCCGGAGGGGATCATCCTTGTCCCTCTGGTCACCAGCCCTCGATCTTCCAGCGGCGTAGCGCCGTTACATAGTCTCGCCGTCGCCGCCATGAAGGTGAATGGGCATTCCCGGCCCCTGTGTTCGAAACTGTGGCCGCCTGCGGACGCGGTAGACGGATGCGGGCGGCATGTTGGCGAACGCGCCTCCGATACGGACCGCCTTGAGTCCGAGCCGTTCGAGAATGGAGCGGCGAACGGGGCAGCGCGGGCCATAGGTGAACTGGTAGAACGCCCCGTCGGCGCGCATGTGCGCGAATGCACCTTCCAGGATGGCGGTCACCACGTTCGCAGGCATCGACAACAGCGGCAGCCCGCTAACCACCGCGCCGACGAGTTCGCCGCCAAACAGTTTGACCGACTTCAGGCGTGCCGCATCCATCCGCAGGACGTGCGCACGCGGGTAGCGCGACCGCAGCATGCGTGCGAAGTCTGGGCCGTACTCGACCAGCGCCAGTTTTTCTTCGGGAACCCCTCGCGCAAGCAGCGCTTTGGTGAATACCCCGGTGCCGGGCCCGAGTTCGATGACGGGGGCGGAAACCGGCGAGATCTCTGCCGTAATGGCGTTAGCCAGCGCCGGGCTCGACGGTGCGATGGCCGCAACCCGCCGTGGATCGGCTATCAGGGAGCGGAAGAACGTGAGGGCATTGGTCATATCGTGTCGGTAACGGCGTCAGGCGACATGGATCGCGTTCGCAATGTACTTCAAATCGGGGGCGGTGCGCGAGCAAAAGAAATGCGGTTTTTGTGGCTGACGTTCTCGACAACTATCGTCCGCGGGCCCCGCGCGGGTTGCCCCGTGCCCGTCTGAATCCCTGGGCTTTGGGCATGGGAGCGGAGGGCCGGTTTGCGGCGCCCGGCCGGGGCGCTTTGGTCACGGAAATCCGTTTTCCGCAGTCGCCGCACTGATAATAAACGAGGTGCTGCTGTGCATGACTTTGCACGGCTTCCGGGGCCGCCGCGACGTTCTGGCTTTCACAATAAGGACAGCGCATGAACGGAATTTTACGCCGCCGCCCGCGCTTGCGCCATAGCACCACGATTGCGAGCGAACGGCAGGACACGGGATTTCAGCGAGCGGCGAAGCCGGCCGGGCCCGCTCGTCGGAGAAACCCTGACGAACGAACGCGAAAGAGCGGAATCGTCACGGTGTTGTGCCGGGACTGCAATTCTTTCGACCTTGCGCCGACTCTGCGTTGCCGTCAGCTGTGACGGGCCGGGGCGAACAAGCGACCTGAAAGCCACCGCGGGCCGGCAGTCTTGACTCGGCGCATGCGGCGCGCGCAATCTGGTCCCGCGCCAGCCGCCACCGGACGGGTGTAACATCGAGCAGTCAACGTTGCGGTTGCCAATGTCAAAGGGGCGCTCTCGAACAAAGGGGGATCTGGCCATGAAGTACATAACGCTCGTGTCTGTACTTGTTCTCTCCGTGTTTCTTGGCGCCGACATGCCCGGCGCATGGGCTCACGAGGACGACGCTGCGCGACAGGGCGCTGCTCCAGAGAAACTCGGCGAAGTAAACTTCCCGGTCTCCTGCAGCGCCGCCGCGCAGAAGGAATTCAATCGCGCGATGGCATTGTTCCACTCGTTCTGGTTCGATCCCGCAAAAAAATCATTCGTCAGGGTGCTGGAGCTGGATCCACAGTGCGCGATGGCGCACTGGGGCATCGCAATCATGTCCATGGGCAATCCGTTTGCCTGGCCCGCCAACCCAAATGCAATGAAGGCGGCGGCCGCCGCCGCGGCCGAGGCGCAGCGCATCGGCGCCAGCAGCGAGCGCGAGCGCGACTACATCGCCGCATTGGGTGTGTTCTTCAACGACTGGGAAAGCATTGACCACAGGACCCGCGTGATCGCGTTCGAGAAGGCGATGGAAGGCGTTGCGCGGCGCCATCCGCAGGATATCGAGGCGCAGATTCTGTACGCGCTGGTGCTGGATGCCACCGCGCTGCCCACCGACAAGACCTTTGCCAACCAGCTCAGGGCGGCGGGGATTCTGGAGCCGCTGTTCGGGAAATACCCC
>CAYNFN010000320.1:0-1915 GCA_964396485.1 uncultured Alcaligenaceae bacterium | reverse complement strand
AACCAGGGCGTCGTCATCTATCCGGGCACGTTCTCATTTGTGCTGCCGGCGGTGCTGACCCTGACCTGCGGCACGATGTTCCTGATGTGGCTCGGCGAGCAGATCACCGAGCGCGGCATTGGCAACGGCATCTCGATGCTGATCTGCGCCGGCATCATCGCCGGCCTGCCCTCCGCGATCGGCGGCACCCTCGAGATGGTGCGCAACGGCGAGCTCAACCCGCTGTGGGCGATCATGTTGCTGATGCTCGTGGGCGTGGTCACCTGGACGGTGGTGTTCCTCGAGCGCGGCCAGCGCCGGATCACCGTGAACTACGCCAAGCGCCAGGTCGGCCGCAAGGTTTATGGCGGGCAGAGTTCGCATCTGCCGCTGAAATTGAATATGGCCGGGGTGATTCCGCCGATTTTTGCCTCGAGCATCATTTTGTTTCCGGCCACGCTGGCCGGGTGGTTCGCGAGCAACGAGGGCATGAACTGGTTGCGGGACATCAGCGGCAAGTTGTCCCCCGGGCAGCCGATTTACGTGTTGTTGTACGCGTCCGCAATCGTGTTCTTCTGCTTCTTCTACACCGCGTTGGTGTTCAACCCCAAGGAAACGGCGGAGAACCTGAAGAAAGGCGGAGCCTTCGTGCCGGGGATCCGGCCAGGCGAGCAGACGGCGAAGTACATCGAGAAGATCATCATGCGGCTGACGCTGGTGGGCGCGATCTACGTCACACTGGTGTGCCTGCTGCCGGAGTTTTTGATCGTGAAGTGGAACGTGCCGTTCTACTTCGGCGGCACCAGCCTGCTGATCATCGTGGTGGTGACGATGGATTTCATGGCCCAGGTGCAGGCCTACGTGATGTCGCACCAGTACGAGAGCCTGCTCAAGAAAGCGAACTTCAAGGGCGGGATGTTTCCGACCCGTTAGCGGAGAAGAATGGCCAAGGAAGAGACCATCCAGATGCAGGGCGAGATTCTCGAGACCCTGCCGAACGCGACGTTTCGCGTGAAGCTGGAGAACGGCCATGTGGTACTGGGACATATCTCCGGCAAGATGCGCATGCACTACATCCGCATCCTGCCCGGGGACAAGGTGACGGTGGAGTTGACGCCTTACGATCTGACGCGCGCGCGCATCGTATTCCGCGCCAAGTAAGGCCGGCCGCTGCGGTTCGAGCGTAAACGGGCATACAGAGCGGTTGAAGGAGCGAAAAATGAGAGTACAGGCATCGGTCAAGAAGATGTGCCGGAACTGCAAGATCGTCCGGCGCAATCGCGTGGTACGCGTGATCTGCACGAATCCGCGCCACAAGCAACGACAGGGTTAAACGGGCGGCAACGCCACTTTACTTAGGACGCGCGACAACTATGGCTCGTATCGCCGGTGTAAACATTCCGAACCATCAGCATGCCGAGATCGCGTTGACCGCGATTTACGGCATCGGACGCGCGCGCGCGCGCGCGATCTGCGCGGCTGCCGGGGTCACTTTCTCGACCAAGATGAAGGACCTGTCCGACAACGACATGGATAAGCTGCGCGAACAAGTCGCCAAATTCAGTGTCGAAGGCGACTTGCGTCGGGAACTGTCGATGAACATCAAGCGGCTGATGGACCTCGGCTGCTACCGCGGGGTGCGCCATCGCCGTGGCCTGCCGGTGCGCGGTCAGCGTACCCGTACCAATGCCCGGACCCGCAAAGGCCCGCGCAAGGCAATCCAGCGCAGCGCCAGCGCAGCGTCGGCGCCGGCCGCCGCACCGAAGTAAACGTGGCGAAGTAAACGCATCGAGTACAGGGATTTCAAGACATGGCAAAGGTAACGACTACCGCAACCCGGGTCAGGAAGAAGGTCAAGAAGAATGTGGCCGAAGGCATCGCCCACATTCACGCCTCCTTCAACAACACCATCATCACTATTACCGACCGCCAGGGT
>CAYNFN010000319.1:0-3363 GCA_964396485.1 uncultured Alcaligenaceae bacterium | reverse complement strand
AGCCGCGTGTCTTCATGCCCTACGCCGGCGGAATGGCTCACTACCGGAAGATCTGCGCCGACGTCGCCGCCAGGAACTATGAGGGTTTCACCCTCAGCGCGTGAGCTTCTCAGCGGGGCGGGAGTGCGGCAAGACTGAGATTATCGGCTCTGAGGTTTTCCCTCGCCCCTAGTCCCTGTTCTTCCCCCGTCAAGCTGTCACGTCCGCCACGAGCTTTTTCAGCCCTCATTCCCCATTTCTTTATTTCTGAGTGATGAATCCACATCAGGCGCACTTGGAAGTTGAATCCACCCTTGACCCCTCGGATCTTCCCCTGGGCGCCGGCCTCGGCTACATGGTGGCGGACGGGCTGATGCTCGGCGTCACCGGCGACGCCTGGGTCGGCAACGATCCGGACATCTACAAGGTCACGCCGGAAGTGCGCTATACCTTAACCCAGGTGCCAACGGTCAAGCCCTATGTCGGCGGATTCCTGTCGCGCACGTTCTACGACGGACTCGAGGATCGCAACACTTACGGGGTGCGCGGCGGCGTTTATCTACCGTTCAACTCCAATGCCGCGGCCAATGTAGGCCTGGTTTACGAGAGAATTTCGAGCTGCAACGAGGCGGTGTATCGCGAGTGTTCGCAGGTTTATCCGGAGGCCGGGATCCTGGTTTCATTCTAGAACCGGTCCTGATCAAGGACGCCGGCGGTGGCGCTGGCGCTCTCGAATGCTGGCATCCCGGCCGAGTCGGTGGCACACTCGGTGCTGCTGCGCCCACGCTCGACAGGGCTCGCATCCGGCCGGGCAGCGAACGCTGCCGGCTGAGCGCCAACCAGCAATGAGCCCGTTGCCGGCCGGCCTGTTGCTCCTGCAACTGCCGGCCAGCGCGCCGCGATACCGGAGGGATCCGTGCCGAACCTGCGTTTGCGTACCGTCATCGCATTGGGCGTCGTCGGCCTGTTGTTGTTCGTGGTGCCGACGCTGGTCACGGTTTACACTGACTGGCTGTGGTTCGGCGAGGTCGGCTACCAGGAGGTCTTCCTGCGCACGCTCGCCGCGCAATGCACGCTGGGCGGCGTCGTGTTCCTGTTCGCTTTCGCCGTCCTCTACGTGAATGTGAGGCTGGCGCAGAAAGCGCTCAAGCGGCGCGAGTTCACGATCATGACCCCGCAGGGGCCGCACACCATCGCGCTCGATCTGAGCCGCATCAAGTGGCTGCTCTATGGCGCCGTGGCAATCGCCGCATTGCTGCTCGCGTTGTACGCCTCCTCGCGTTGGGACATATGGCTGATGGCACGGCATGCCGTGGCGTTCGGCACCAGCGATCCGATACTGGGCCGCGACGCGTCGTTCTACGTCTTCCGACTCCCAGTGCTGCAGTTCGTCTACCACCTGCTGTTCATGACAGTGCTGCTGGCTGCCATCGGTGTGGCCGCCGTACACAGCTCAGGACAGAGCCTGGCGTTCGATCCAACGCGCGGACTAGTGGCGAGCCAGACGGCGAGGCGCCACCTGAGCTGGCTCGCCGCCGCGCTCCTGCTGCTGATGGGATTCAACGCCTGGCTCGGCATCCCGGAACTGCTGACTAGGCCGACGGGTATCATTCACGGCGCATCGTACGTCGACGTTTACGCGCGCATGCCGGTGCAGTGGATCCTCGTGGTCGTTGCCTGCATCGGCGCGCTGCTGGCCGTTTATCAAACCGCGGTGCCGCGTTTCTGGCCGATCATCACCGCAGCCGGCCTGTACGCCGGTGTTGCGATCGCCGGCGGCCTGTACGGCGTCATCCTGCAGCGCTTCTTCGTGGCGCCGAACGAGCAGGTGCGCGAGATGCCGTACATCGCGTACAGCATCGCCGCAACGCGCGCCGGGTTTGCGCTCGACCGCGTGGTCGAACGGCAGCTTTCCGGTGAGGCGCAACTTACGCTAGAGGACATCGAGCGCAACGCCGCCACGCTCGACAACGTGCCGCTGTGGAACGATCAGCCTCTGCTCGACACCTTTGGTCAGATGCAGGAGATCCGCACCTACTACGACTTCGTCTCGGTCGACAACGACCGCTACGTGATCGATGGGGAGTATCGCCAGATCATGCTGTCGGCGCGCGAGCTCAATTCCGCGAGCTTGCCGAGCCGCACCTGGATCAATGAGCGATTGACCTTTACGCATGGCTATGGCCTCACGCTCGGGCCCGTCAACGAGGTCACGCGCGAGGGGCTGCCGGTGCTCTTCATCAAGGACCTGCCGCTCACCTCGTCCGTGGACCTGAAGGTCACGCAGCCGGCGATCTACTACGGCGAGCTTTCGAAGGATCATGTGTTCGTGAAGACGGCCACGCAGGAGTTCGACTATCCGAAGGGCGACGACAATGTCTTCGGCAGCTATGAGGGCGACGGCGGCGTCGTGATCGGCGGGCTGCTGCGGCGGTTGCTGTTCGCGACCCGCTTCGGATCCACCGACGTGCTGTTCTCTCCAAGCCTCTCGGCAGACAGCCGCGTGCTGATGTACCGGCGCATCTCAGAGCGCGTCAGGCGCATTGCGCCGTTTCTGGCCTACGACAGCGATCCGTACCTGGCGATCTCCGAGGGCCGGCTGGTCTGGATACAGGACGCTTATACGACGAGCACGCGCTATCCGTACTCGACGCCCACGGTGAGCGGCCTCAACTACATCCGCAATTCGGTCAAGGTGACGATCGACGCCTACCACGGCACGATTGCCTTTCACCTCGTGGACACGAGCGATCCGATCGCGGCCACGCTTGCGCGGGTTTTTCCGGGCTTGTTGAAGCCGCTGAGCGACATGCCCGAGGACCTGCGCACGCGCTTGCGTTATCCGCAGGGCATCTTCTCGCTGCAGACAGCGATGTTCGCGACGTTCCACATGACCAATCCCTCGACCTTCTACAACCGCGAGGACCAATGGGAAATCCCCTCGATCGAGCTGGGCGGGGAGGCGAGGGAGATGGCGCCGTACTACACGATCATGAAGCTGCCGGGAGAATCGGGCCCCGAGTACATCCAGATGCTGCCGTACACGCCGCGGCAGAAGGACAACCTTGCGGCATGGATGGTTGCGCGCAGCGACGGCGACAACTATGGGCAGCTCATGGTGTTCCAGTTGCCGAAGCAGACCGTGATCTTCGGGCCGCGGCAGATTGCCGCGCGAATCAATCAGGACCAGGTGATCGCGCCGCAGATCACGCTGTGGAACCAGCAGGGTTCCGAGGTCATCCAGGGCACGCTGCTCGTAATCCCGATCGAGGAGTCACTCCTCTATATACGCCCGCTGTACCTGCGTGCCGCCGGCGGACGCATCCCCGAGCTGAAGCGGGTGGTGGTCGCGTACCAGAACCGCATCGTGATGGAGGAGACGCT
>CAYNFN010000318.1:0-2161 GCA_964396485.1 uncultured Alcaligenaceae bacterium | reverse complement strand
CGGGTGAGTACGCGGCGCTGGTCGGGCATATCGTTCAGAACGAGATGCTCAACGGCGAAGTGATCCGCCTGGACGGCGCGATCCGGATGCAACCGAAATAAATCCCGTCCAACTCCACGCCCGCCATGCAGGCCGCCCAGCAAGCACAGTTCGTGAAGTGGTTCCGCGCCGCCGCGCCTTACGTGCACGCGTTCGGCGGACGCACGTTCGTCATTGCCTTCGGTGGCGAAGTGGTGGCGGACGGCCGCTTCATCGCGCTCTCACACGATCTGAATCTGCTGGCGAGCCTTGGGGTGCGCCTGGTGCTGGTGCACGGCGCGCGCCCGCAGATCGACGCGCAAATCAAAGCCGCCAAACTGAAGACGCAGTATGTGCGCGGCATGCGCGTCACCGAGGAGAAAGCGCTGGCAAGCGTAAAGCAGGCCAGCGGTCAATTACGGGTGGAGATCGAGGCGCTGCTGTCGATGGGCCTGCCGAACTCGCCGATGGCCAACGCCGATATCCGCGTGGCCTCCGGCAATTTCGTCACCGCGCGCCCGCGCGGCGTGGTGGACGGCGTGGACATGCTCTATACCGGCGAGGTGCGCAAGGTGAACGCCGATGCGATCAACACCCGCCTGGATGACGGCGAGCTGGTGCTGCTCTCCCCGCTCGGTTATTCGCCCACTGGCGAGATCTTTAATCTGACGCTGGAGGACGTGGCGGCCGAGACCGCCATCGCGCTGGGTGCCGAAAAACTCGTGTTCCTCATGGAGGAGCCCGGTTTGAAGAGCAAGAGCGGCACGCTGTTGCGCGAACTTACCGTGTCGGATGCGGAGAAACTGCTGCGCAGGGATCGCCTGCTTTCGGACGATGCCTGGCTGTACCTGCCGCACGCGATCAAGGCGTGCAAAGGCGGAACCGAGCGTGTACACCTGGTGAGCCGCCACACCGACGGCGCGCTGCTGCTGGAGGTGTTCACCCACGAAGGCGTGGGCAGCATGGTTACTCGCGATCCGCTCGAACAGTTGCGCGGTGCCGCCATCGAGGACGTGGGCGGTATTCTCAAGCTGATCGAGCCTCTCGAAGCCGACGGCACGCTGATCAAGCGCCCACGTGAATTGCTGGAGATGGAAATCAACCGCTTCTGCGTGCTCGAGCACGATCACGTGATCGTCGGCTGCGCCGCGCTCTACCCTTTTCCCGACGAGAAGTCGGCGGAACTCGCCTGCCTGGTCGTGCATCCGGACTATCGCGACGCCGGCGCCGGCGAGCAATTGCTGAAGTTGATCGAGGAAAAAGCGAAGAAACAACGGATCAAGCGCCTGTTCGTGCTCACCACGCGCGCCGTGCACTGGTTCATAGAGCACGGTTTTGCGGAGGCCAGTGTCGACAAGCTGCCGAAGCAGAAACAGGCGTTGTACAACTACCAGCGGCGTTCCAAAGTCCTGGTCAAGTCGATCTGACGTTGGTCGGCCGACGTCATCCAGCCGCATCCCCGGGGCGGGGCATATAATCACCGGGAATCTTCCGCGGTGAGGCTGTCACATGGCTGTAACCACATCGCCCGGAAGAAGCTGTAACCTGTTGATAGCAAAAAAACATGGCAAGAACATTGAAATGCGTGAAACTCGGCCGGGAAGGCGAGGGGCTGGATTTCCCCCCTTTGCCCAGTGACCTGGGCAAGCGCATTTTCGAGACCGTTTCCAAGGAGGCGTGGAAAGGCTGGCTCGAGCACCAGAAAATGCTGGTGAACGAGAACCGGCTCAGCCTCGCCGACCCGAAAGCGCGCAAGTATCTTCTGGAGCAGACCGAAAAGTACTTTTTCGGTGCCGGCGCCGACGCTGCTGCGGGTTACGTTCCACCATCGAAAGGTTAGCAACTCCATAGCGCGCCGGCCGGAAGGCACGGCGCAGCACTATCGTGTTCGCCGCCGACCGCCGGGGAGTCGAAAAATTAACAAGGATGCGCACATCAAGGCCGAGTCCGCCGACCGCGCGGCCACGCTTGCGCCGGAAAAGGCGGCGAAGAAGCGGGCCGCTCTGGTCGCCGACAAGTCGCGAAAGACCAAGCGCTCCAATCCGCAGCTCTACCTGAATCGGGAACTGGCGCAGCTCGAATTCAACAGGAGAGTGCTGGCGCAGGCCGAAGATGCGGATGTGCCGCTGCTGGAGCGGCTGCG
>CAYNFN010000317.1:0-3484 GCA_964396485.1 uncultured Alcaligenaceae bacterium | reverse complement strand
CGACGAATCGACGCCGTGCAAGATCAACCCGCTCGGCGCAAAGGGGGTCGGTGAGCTCGGCACCGTCGGAGGCACGCCGACTGTGATCAATGCGTTAATCGATGCTCTGCGACCGCTGGGCGTGAAACACATCGAAATGCCCGCCACGCCCGAAAAGGTATGGCAGGCGATCAATCAGGCGAAGGCTGATTAGGTCAACACCCAACACAGAGGCACAGAGGACACGGAGAACACAGAGGAAAGGCAAAAAACGAATCGGGATACAGAATTCGGAGATTTTGGAAGTTGGCATTGATAGCGGCGGGCGATCTTAGACATCTGCCAATTGTTACTACTCCATACATATCTTTAGTTCCCCTCGTTTTTCCTCTGTGAACTCTGCGTTCTCTGCGCCTCTGCGTTGGGTTGAGACTCAGAGCCTGCGGTTCTTGGCATTCCAGTGCATTTCGAGGTTGGAGATCAACGCTGGGCTGAAGTGGCAATAGGCCTGTTCGAGCGCGTACACGGCGAAATAGTTGCGGAACAGGTCGAGCGGTTCCTGGGCGATGCGGAAGGCGCGCCGGTTCGACGCGGCGCTGACCACGCCGGAACCGGTGAGATTCTCGACGACGCGCTCGATCGCGTCGTCCATGTCCGCCGGCGCGACCACTTCGTCGCAGATCAGCAGGCCCTCGGGACTGTCGCAGTCGAGCCGGCGCTGGTACATGATCGCCTGCCGCGCGATGCGGTCGCCGGTGAAGCGCGGCAGGCGCATGTTGGCTGCTCCGGGAATGATGCCTTCCTTGCGCGCGGGTAGGCTCAGAAAGGCGCCGCGCGCCGCCAGCACGTAATCCATCGTCAGCAGATACTGGCAGTGGCCGCCGATGGCGAATTGTTCGACCACGGCGATCCACGGCTTCTCGATGGTCTGTCCGTTGACATCGTCCGGCGTCATGTCCTCGCGCGCCACGCCGCGAAAGAACTTGTTCACGATGCCCAGATCGCGCTGCAGATACCAGATGAACGGCACCTTGCCGTAGTACAGGTGGGTGAGATTGATGCCGCTGCCGAGCATGCGCCGGCCGTCGTATTTTCCGCCCTGCACGTAGTCGCCGCGCAGCACGCCGATCTGCGTGTGCGGATCGAGGATCGCCAGGTCGACAGCGATTTCGGCGGCATCGATTGTCGTGTCGTCTTCCGCGTTCAGGTGGCGCGGATTCTTCTGAATCACGTTAGACGCCTTGCCCTTGCGGAATACTTCCGCAGCGCCAAGATCCAGGCGGCCGGTCTTCTCGTATTCGGGAAGTTGCGCGAGCGCTTCGGGGCGCGGCAGCAGCATGGCGTGACAGAGATGCGTTCCGGCGCGCACATCGGCGAGCACCTTCGAAACGAAAATCCCCTGATCGACTTCGTGGCCCTCCTTATCGCGCTGCATCAGCGCCGATTCAGCGTCGACTTGCGCCTGCGTGGGCGTGAGTCCCGGCACCAGCACCGCGGCGTCATAAACGAGTTGCTCGACGCGGATGAAGCGCGACCGGTTGTGCGTGAGCCGGTCGTAGACCGCCTCGACATGGGCGCGCAGGAATCGGGTGCGCGCCTCGCGCGCCACCTGTTTGATCCGCTCGGCTGCCTCTACCTGCTGCGCGTCGCGCGCCGGTTTCGCGGGCAGGCGCGCAAGCAAAGAAGCACTCGACTCCCAGAATCGCGAGTAGCGGACGCAGTCGCCGGCGAACTCGCCGGTGTCGCGCGGTGCTGCAGATTGCCACACCGCGGCCGCGTCGTTGCCTATACCGGCGCGTTGCAGGCTCTCGGATTCCTGAACGGGTGCTTTAGTGACTGGTGTCGCCAAGTCCTGCTCCTTTCGAGTCCCTGAACGTTTCAATGCGCCTCGACTCTCAAGTCTTGGGCCGTTTGTCGATGACGCGCACGGCCTTGCCCTGCGAGCGCTGGACCGTGCCCGGTTCAACCACGCGGACCCGGGTGGTCACCCCGATGTAGCCCTTGATATGCCGCTCCATATCCTGCTCGATGGCGGTGATTGTCGCAACCGATAATGGTGCTTCGGTCCCGGCCCGGCGTTCGACCAGAACGTCGAGATCGTCCAGGTGCCCGTCGCGACGCACTTCCAGCACGTAATGAGGCGCGAGTTCGACCCGCGTCAGCAGCAGTTCCTCGATCTGCGAAGGAAAAACATTGACGCCGCGGATGATCAGCATGTCGTCGCTACGCCCGGCGACGCGCGCCATCCGGCGCATGCTGCGCGCGGTGCCGGGCAGCAGCCGGGTGAGGTCGCGGGTGCGGAAACGGATCACCGGCATGCCGATCTTGGTAAGCGAAGTCAGGACCAGTTCACCGGTCTGGCCATCAGGCAGCACCGCGCCGGTCTGCGCATCGATGATCTCGGGGTAGAAGTGGTCCTCCCAGACGGTGAGCCCGTCCCTGCTCTCGATGTGCTCCGCGGCGACTCCCGGGCCGATCACCTCTGAAAGCCCGTAGTGGTCGAGCGCGGCCAGCCCCAAACGCTTTTCGATTTCGGCGCGCATGCTCTCGGTCCACGGTTCGGCCCCGAAGATGCCCACGCGGGCGGTGCACTGCGCCGGGTCCAGGCCCTGGCGTTCGAACTCGTCCGCGATCACCAGCGCGTAGGACGGCGTGCACATCAGGATGTCGGGCTTGAAATCGCGCATCAACTGCACCTGGCGTTCGGTCATGCCGCCGCTAATCGGGATCACGGTGGCGCCCAGCGCCTCGGCGCCGTAGTGCGCCCCCAGCCCGCCGGTGAACAGGCCGTAGCCGTAGGCGATGTGGACGATGTCGCTGGCTTTGCCGCCCGCAGCCCGCAGCGAGCGCGCCATCACCGTCGACCAGGTATCTATGTCCTCTCTGGTGTAGCCGACCACGGTGGGCTTGCCCGTGGTGCCGCTGGAGGCGTGAATGCGCACAATGTCGTCCATGGGCACGGCGAACATCCCGAAAGGGTAGTCGGCACGCAGGTCGGTCTTGGTGGTGAACGGAAACTTTGCCAGGTCCGCCAGATTCTTCAGATCGCCGGGGTGAATGCCGGTGGCGTCGAAGGCCTTGCGGTAGTGCGGCACTTTCTCATACGCGTGCTGCAGGCTCCAGCGCAGCCGCTTCAGCTGCAGCGCGCGCAATTCATCGACTCCGGCTTGTTCGATGGGTTCGATTTGATCCTTTGCCCCCATTCTCCCTCCCTGTTATCTGGGCGTCGTCGAAAAAACTTTGCGTACTTTTGCAAAAATCTCAACGCAGAGGCGCAGATACCCTACGTGCGTAGCACGTCGGAGTACCCTTTTAGGACGCAGAGATCGCCGAGGAAAGAGTATCAATTGTTAATGATTTTCGGTCGGGACTGGTATCGGAATCATAAACTGTATTGGCACCATTCCAGGCGAAAACCCCGTCCCCGTAATCGTGCAATGTTAGTTGAGATTTAAACACCAAAGAATCATGTGCCATGGATTTTCTCTGCGTTCCTCTGCGCTCT
>CAYNFN010000316.1:0-2015 GCA_964396485.1 uncultured Alcaligenaceae bacterium | reverse complement strand
TCTTATCTTCACCGCAGAGGCGCAAAGGCGCAGAGGAAACGCAGAGAAATGCAAATTGGGTAAAAAGCTGATGAGAAGCCGGTCCGACATTCTCCCCGTGTACCCCGTGTGCTTTTACAAGTTATCTGGTTTTGCTTTCCTTTGCGTTTCCTCTGCGCCTTTGCGCCTCTGCGGTGAAGGTTTAATTGCGGTGAAAGTATTGAGGAGATTCATATGAATGAGGCGGTGATTATCGAAGCGGTGCGAACGCCGTTCGGCAGGCGCGGCGGGGCGCTGCGCGAGCAGCGGCCCGATACCTTGCTGGCGCATGCGCTCGACGGACTCATCAAGCGGTCGCAGATCGATCCGCAGAAGATCGAAGACGTGATCGACGGCACGGTGACGCTCGCCGGCGAGCAGGGCGCCAATCCCGCTCGGCTGGCGGTGCTGCTCTCCGGGTTACCGGTGACAGTGCCGGGCGTGTCGCTGAATCGCATGTGCGGCTCAAGCCAGCAGGCCGTGCATTTCGCCGCGCAGGCCGTGGCGGCCGGCGACATGAATTACGTGATCGGTTGCGGCGTGGAGAGCATGACCCGCGCGCCGATGTTTCTCGACATCGGTCTGGGGCGGACCGTCAGCGGCTTCGAAGTGCTGAACCCGGAACTGTTCCAGCGTCACGAATTGATTCATCAGGGCGAAAGCGCCGAACGCATCTCCGAAAAATGGGGTTTGTCGCGGCAGATGCTCGACGACTTCGCCAGGGAAAGCCATCGCCGCGCCGCGCAGGCCCAGAAGGCCGGCTCCAACAAGGAGCTGTTGCCGGTGCAGGGCGTATCGCCGGAAGGCCAGGCGATGCGGCTGGAACGCGATGAAGGCGTGCGGGCGCAGATCGATGAGGCCAAGATGGCTTCGTTGAAGCCGGCGTTCCGCCCGGACGGAAACGGCGTGATTACCGCGGCGAATTCCAGCCAGATCTCCGATGGCGCCGCCGCCGTACTGGTTGCGAACAGGGACGTTGCGGCCGCCGACGGTTTCAAACCGAAGGCGCGCTTCCGCGCCCGCGTCGCGGTCGGTTCCGATCCGATGATGCAACTCACCGGCGTCATTCCGGCGACCGAATTGGCGCTGAAGAAAGCGGGAGTCTCCATCAAGGATATCGATTGGATCGAAATCAACGAGGCGTTCGCGGCGGTGGTGCTGTCCTGGGCAAAAGAAATCCATCCCGACATGGACAAGGTCAATCCCTGGGGCGGGGCCATCGCCCACGGACATCCGCTGGGGGCCACCGGCGCCGGGTTGATGTCCAAGTTGCTGGCCGGACTGGAAGGCACCGGCGGCACACTCGGGCTTCAGGTCATGTGCATCGGCCACGGCCAGGCCACCGCGACCATCATCGAACGTCTCTGAATCCGGCACGGAATGGCGAAGGCGATTCGCATCGCGGTACTGCTGTTCGTGCTGGCGACCGTCGCAGTCGGCGCGTGGCAGACCCGATTGCGTACCCAATCATGGCAGCGCACGCTGGACGTCGTCGTGTATCCCGTCAACGGCGACCGGCGCGACACCACGGCGGAGTACATCGGGTCACTCTCCAACGAGTCGTTCGATTCGATCAGGGACTTCATGCGCCGCGAGGCAGAGGGATACAAGTTGGATCTCGTCACTCCGATCGACGTCTTCCTGGGTCCGCAGGTTTCGACGCTGCCGCCGGCTCCACCCAGGAGCGGCTCCACCGCGGGAATCATCGTGTGGAGCCTGAAGCTGCGCTATTGGGCGTGGCGCAACGACGACTATCCGGGCACAAGACCCGACATAAGAATTTTCGTTGTGTTCTTCGATCCGGCGACCACCCCACAGGTGGAACACTCGATCGGGTTGAAGGAAGGGCTGATCGGGGTGGCCAACGTATATGCTGTCAACCATATGACGGAAGAAAATAACGTGATTGTTGCGCACGAGCTGTTGCACACGCTGGGCGCTACGGACAAGTACGATCCGTCAACCACCCAGCCGCTGTTCCCCGTGGGTTACGCAGA
>CAYNFN010000315.1:0-6323 GCA_964396485.1 uncultured Alcaligenaceae bacterium | reverse complement strand
GGAACCGTGGTGGCGGTGACCCACGATCGCTATTTTCTCAACAATGCGGCGCAGTGGATCCTGGAACTCGACCGCGGCCGCGGCATTCCCTGGAAAGGCAACTACAGCTCGTGGCTCGAACAGAAGGAAGCGCGGCTGGAGATCGAGGCCAAGCAGGAATCCGCCCGCATCAAGTCGATGCAGAAGGAACTGGAGTGGGTGCGTTCCAATCCCAAGGCGCGCCAGGCCAAGAGCAAGGCGCGCATCGCCCGTTTCGAGGAACTGAGTTCGTACGAGCACCAGAAGCGCAACGAGACCCAGGAAATTTTCATTCCGGTCGCCGAGCGGTTGGGCGACAGCGTCATCGAGTTCAAGAACGTCAGCAAGGGTTACGGCGAGCGCCTGCTGATCGACAAGCTGAGCTTCAAGGTCCCGCCAGGCGCAATCGTCGGCATCATCGGCCCTAACGGCGCTGGCAAGTCGACGCTGTTTCGGATGATTTCGGGGAAGGAGAAGCCCGACAGCGGCGATGTGGTGCTCGGCTCCACGGTCAAGCTGGCGTACGTGGACCAGAGCCGCGACGCGCTCGCCAACAAGAAGACGGTGTGGGAAGCGATCTCCAATGGGCAGGACATCCTCACCGTCGGCAAATTCGAAATGCCGTCGCGAGCCTACGCCGGCCGCTTCAACTTCAAGGGCGCCGACCAGCAGAAAGTCGTCGGCAATCTCTCCGGCGGCGAGCGCGGCCGGCTGCATCTGGCCACGACACTGATCGCCGGCGGCAACGTTCTGCTGCTCGACGAACCCTCGAACGACCTGGACGTGGAAACCCTGCGCGCGCTGGAAGATGCGCTGCTGGAATTCGCCGGCAGCGTGCTGGTCATTTCCCACGACCGCTGGTTCCTCGACCGCATCGCCTCCCACATCCTGGCGTTCGAAGGCGATTCGCAGGTGGTGTTCTTCGACGGTAACTACCAGGAATACGAGGCCGACAAGGTGAAGCGGCTCGGCGAGGAGGGCGCCAAGCCCAGGCGGCTGCGCTATAAGCCGCTGAAATAAGCGCCAACGAGCTGCGCTGTAATTTCAGTCGCGCCGGTTCCGACCGGCGCGGCTTTTTTTGCGTCCATGTTTTCCGCGATATGCCGCCGGACTAGGCGTGATGCGGGATGTATGCAAAGATGCGGGGCCAATTGGCTAAGGTTATGCAGAGCTTCCAAGGCCGTTCACGGGAGAATGACGCCATGTGGTTCATCGGGCTGTTTGTCGGACTCCTTCTCGGAAGCCTATTCGTCGGCGGCTACGGAATCCTCTGGGGCGGTCTGTTCGGCGCCCTGGCCGGCGCGGCGATCACCTTCTTGCGTGGCCAATCCCGACCATCCGAATTCGAAGCACGGGTCGCTGCGCTGGAAGCCGCGGTCAGGGAACTGCGCCAGAGGTTGACTCCGGCAATCGGGGCGCCGACGAATGCAACAGCAGCCCAGCCCGAGCCGGCTGCTCCTCCAGTACCGGCGGTGACGCCCGAAATCGCGCAACCGATTCGGGAAGCGATTTCTCCGGTTCCCCCGCAACCGCCCGCTGCGAATGCGGCAGTCGGATCCTCCACAGCCGAACCGGCCTACGCGCAATCCGTTTCCTCGCAGCCGACCGAGCCCTCGTTCTTCGACCGCGCATGGAACTGGCTGACCGGCGGCAACGCGTTGGTCAGGGTCGGCGTGGTGGTGCTCTTTTTCGGCGTGGCGTTCCTGCTGAAGTACGCCTACGAGCACACGCATGTGCCCATCGAGGTGAGGTTGATCGGCGTCGCACTCGGCGCTGCGGTGATGCTGCTGATCGGCTGGCGGTTGCGCGAGCGCAAGCCCGTCTATGCACTGGCGATGCAGGGCGGTGGCGTCGGATTGCTCTATCTCACGGTCTTCGGCGCGTTCCGCCTGTTCAGCCTGATTCCGGGCGAGGTGGCGTTCTTCGTGCTCGTCGCCATCGCGGTCCTCTCTGCCGTACTCGCTGTGCTCCAGAACGCGTTGTCGCTGGCCGTGCTGGGCGTCTCTGGCGGCTTCCTGGCGCCGGTGCTCGCATCGACCGGGGGCGGCAGCCATGTGGTGCTGTTCAGCTATTACGCCGTGCTCAATGCCGGTGTTCTGGGCATTGCGCTGTACCGGGCGTGGCGTCCGCTCAACGTACTTGGATTCGTCTTCACTTTCGGCATCGGCGCCGTCTGGGGCACGCGCTTCTACCGGCCGGAGCTGTTCGAGAGCACCGAGCCGTTCCTGCTGTTGTTCTTCCTGCAGTACCTTGCGATCGCGGTATTGTTCGCGTTGAGGCAGGCGCCGCAACTCAGGCACTACGTCGACAGCACCATCGTGTTCGGTACGCCGCTGGTCGCGTTCGGCCTGCAGAGCCGGCTGGTGCACGACATCGAGTACGGCGCCGCGTGGAGTGCGGTGGCGGCGTCCGCGATCTATCTGGTCCTGGCCGCGGCGCTCTACCGCCGCCACGCAGAAACCCTGCGCATGCTGGTCGAGGCGTTCCTGGCGCTGGGCGTAATTTTCGCGACGCTGGCGATCCCGCTTGCCTTCGACGGCCGCTGGACGTCGGCGGCCTGGGCGCTCGAGGGGGCGGCTGCGTATTGGGTCGGTGCGAAGCAGGGCAGAAGGCTGCCGCGCGCGTTCGGCCTGCTGCTGCAGTTCGCCGCGGGCATAGCCTTCGTCGTGGATGCGGGCCGCAGCTTTGGCGACACGCCGATCCTCAACAGCTTCTATTTCGGGTGCGTATTCATCGCCGCTGCGGCACTGTTTTCCAACTGGACCATCGGACGCCACTTCGAAAAGGCCGGCCATTTCGAACTGCAGTTGTCGATCATCGTGTTTGTCTGGGGCCTGGCCTGGTGGACTTTCGGCGGTCTGCACGAGATCGATCGGCACGTGCCTTTCGAGGAAAAGCTCAACGCATCGCTGCTGTTCGTCACCGGCACGTGCGCCGCGTTCAGCGCGCTGTGGGGACGGGGACAGGGATGGGCGATGGCGCGCTTTCCCGCGCTGGCGCTCATGCCGCTCATGTTGCTCGTCTTCTGGATGAATGTCGTCGAACATCCGCACCAGCATCCGCTCGCCGGATTCGGCCTGCTGGCATGGCCGATTGCCTTCCTGTTCCATCTGCGGATTCTGCGGCGGCATGACCAGTCCGAGAGCGACTACATGACCGTGTTACACGCGAGCGGCGTGTGGCTGCTGGCGGCGGTGGGCGCTTGGGAAGTAGGCTGGCAGATCGATAATGTCGTCGAGGGCCGGCATGTATGGCCGCTGATCGCCTGGGCGCTGGTGCCCGGTGGCTTGCTCGCGACGCTGGCGCTAAAGGGCTACGGAATCGCGTGGCCGGTGATGCGCTATCCGAAGGCCTATCTATGGGTCGGCGCGCTGCCGCTCGCCGCATTCCTGCTGGGCTGGTCGGTGTACGCGAACTTCGGCAACGACGGCAACCCCGAGCCGCTGCCCTATGTGCCGCTGCTGAATCCGCTCGACATCGCGCAATTGCTGGTCTTTGCCTGCCTGGCCACGTGGTGGAGAGGGTTGCCAGGCTATGGCATCGGCAATGCCGGGGAGATTCCGGCATCGTGGCCACGGGGGGCTCTAGGCGGCGCGGCATTCATTTTCCTCAACGGCGTGCTGTTGCGCACGCTGCATCATTGGGCCGGCATTCCGTACCAACTGGACGCGATGCTCCGCTCGGACCTGGCACAGGCATCGCTGTCGATCTTCTGGACCGTGCTGGCGCTCGTGGCCATGCTATGGGCGCATCGCCGGGGATTGCGCGTACTCTGGTTCTCCGGGGCCGGACTGATGGCAGCCGTCGTGGTCAAACTGTTCCTGGTGGATCTGGCGAAAGTGGGCGGGGTCGAGCGCATCGTGTCGTTCATCGCCGTCGGCGTCCTGATGCTCGTGATCGGCTACTTCGCGCCGCTGCCGCCGAAGAAGACGGAGGCGTCATGATGTCCGCAATCGCCGAATTGTTCCGTGGATTTCGAATCGAGATCGAAGAACAAAATCCTTTCACCACGGAGGACACGGAGGACACGGAGGAAAGGCAAGAGCAAAGAAAAGCAAGCGACTGTAAAAAGCTCCAATTGGCGGATGTTCCAACAAAGTCGCAATTGGCGGCAGTGGATTACGAACAGTCACCTCGCTTCTATCCTCGATTCATTTTTCCTCGTTTTTGGTTTTCCTCCGTGTCCTCCGTGTCCTCCGTGGTGAAGGCGTCGCTCTTGTTGATGGTTAGTCTTGCGGCGGCCGCGGAATTGCCGCAGGACTTTGCGTTTGCGGTGCCGATCGATACGCCCGGCGGCGACGCGCTGTACCGGGTGGCGATCCCGCAAGCGGTTTACGAATCGGCGGCATTTCCCGACCTGCGCGACCTGCGTGTCTTCAACGCCGCTGGCGAAGTGGTGCCGTATGCGTTTCGTCCGGTCGAGCGGACAGTGGAAAAGCCGGCACCGGTTGCGCTGCCGATCTTTCCACTGCGCGGCCCGCGCGATGCGCGGTCTGACGAACTCGATCTGAGTTTCGATAAGAGCGGCGGCAACGTCAGCGTCAGGCTGATTTCACGCGACGCGGAGGCCGGGCCGCAGGCGCTGCTCGGCTATCTGATTGACGCCTCAGTGCTGAAGACGCCGCTGAACGGCATCGAAGTGGACTGGGGCACGGCAGCCGCCGACCGCCTGGTTTCCGCGCGGCTCGAAGCGGGCGACGACCTCAAGCACTGGACCACGTTGAGCGCGGATGCGCCGCTGGGCGCCCTCGCGCACGCGGGCCAGCGTCTGGAGCGCAAGGCGATCGAGTACCGGTCGCTGAAGGCGAAATACCTGCGTCTGATGTGGGCCGACCCGGCGCAAGCCATCGAACTGAAAGCAATCGTGGGATTGTCGCCGGAGCAGTATGCGCAGCCGGAGCGCTCCTGGAAGGAGGTCATTGTGACGCCGGATGCCGGCAAGCCCGGCGAGTATCTTGCCGACCTCGGCGGCAGGTATCCTCTGGATCGGCTCGCACTGCGGCTGCCGCAGGAAAACACCATCGTGCCGATCCAGTTTCTGTCCAGGGGCAAGCCCGAGGACAAGTGGATGGCGGTGACGGGCGCGGTTGTCTATCGCCTGAAGCAGAACGGACGCGAGCTGGTCAGCCCGGACATCGCGGTCGGCGTGAATTCACATCGCTACTGGCTGTTGCGCGTGGACCCGGCGACCGGCGGCATCGGCTCGGGATCGCTGATCCTGAGGGCAGGCTGGACGCCGCGCGAAATCGTTTTCACGGCGCGAGGCGCCGGACCGTTCCGGCTGGCCTACGGCAATTCGAAGGCGCAGGCCGGATCGCTCGGCATCGACACCCTGGTGCCGGGCTGGCGCACCGACCAGGAGCCGAAAATGTCGGTCGCCTCAACCGGTGCCGCACAGACACTGGCGGGCGAAGCGGCAGCACGTCCGCGCGCCGACCTGAAGAAATGGGGGCTATGGACGGCGCTGCTCGCGGGCGTGGCCGTGCTCGCGTGGATGGCGTGGCGGCTGTCGAAACAGATGCAGCGGCCCGAAACGAAGTGACGAAACCGATGGTGCGCGGGCCCGGCGACGCGTCTTCAGACCGGCGTCAGCACCCGCAGCTCCATGCCGCGGACGCAGTCTTTCACCTTTGCGCGGTAGGCCTGCATGTGCGGCACGACCCCGTGTGCCTTGAGCGCCGCGACGCTCTCCCATTTCTCGATCACTACCACTTTGTCCGCGCCGATCCTGAACTGGATCGGGATGTCGGTGTCGGCATCAACGGCCGGCCCATACTCGACGCAGCCGGCCTCGGCGCGCACTTCGGGGATGATCTTGCGGAACTCGGTCAGAAATTTTTCGCGCGTTCCGGGCGCGAGCTCGACGGTGGCGATGACGTGAATCATTTTTTTCCTTTGGCTGGTTGGGAGGTATCCACGGACGCCTGATGCGTCCGCAAAAGGATACAAAACCGCTCTTACCACGGAGGACACGGAGGACACGGAGGACGCGGAGGAAAAACAAAAACGAGGGAAAACGAATCGAGGATAGAAGCGAGGTGACTGTTCGTGATCCTTTACCGCCAATTTCGACTTTGTTGCAACATCCGCCAATTGGAGCTTCTTACACTCGTTTGCTTTTTTTGCTCTTGCCTTTCCTCCGTGTCCTCTGTGTCCTCCGTGGTGAGCGCAGGGTTGGGGGGTCAGGAAACAGGAGCGAGCAGCCGGCGCAGCACCAGGCGGCGGTTGCGAACGTAAGGCCTGACCTCCGTTGGCCAGCGCCCCTTGTCCACCGCCTTGGCCCAGGCGTTGCTCACCAGCACCTC
>CAYNFN010000314.1:0-2531 GCA_964396485.1 uncultured Alcaligenaceae bacterium | reverse complement strand
CAGGGCGCATGGGGAGGGTGAAAAAAATGGTGCGGCGAAGGGCGATACACAACTAGCGATTGTAAACGACTCGCGTGCCCTGCCGCCGCGAGGCATGCAGGCGCGGGCGCCGCGGACACCGCCCCGCCTGGAGCTATCGCGAGAAGATGCATCCGATTCGATGAGCGCCACAGCCCGGAGCTGAATCAGACAAAGCGGGCCTTCTGCGGCTGCTTTTTGTTACATTGCTACTTTCGAGCAAGGAGTTGGATCAGGATCGTGCCGCCTTCCAAAAGACAACCTCGGCAGACAGGCCGCGCTCAATTTGCTACAAGCGGCAAGCTGCGCATCGGCGATGACTGGAATGCCATCACCATCATTGCCCTGTCCCAGGACAACCCGCTGAAGGCCGTCGCGGAGTTCGTGGAGAACAGCATCGACGCGGGCGCCCGCAACATCACCATCACGCGCGGCCGGGAACGCGGCGAGCACTATCTGATGGTCGCCGACGATGGTAGCGGCGTGCCGAAGGATGGTGACGGTGCGCCGGACTTCCGCTTTGTGGCAACCCACATCTGCGATTCAATCAAGCGGCAACTGAAGACGGACGGCAGCAAAGGCATTCAAGGCGAGTTCGGCATCGGATTACTGTCGTTCTGGACCGTGGGAGAAGAACTGGCGATGACCTCGTCGGGCACCGATGGACGCGTCTACGAAATGCACATGCGCAAAGGCGACCCCAGCTACAGCGTAACAAGCCGCAATTCGCTGGTGCCCGAAGCCGGCGCACGCCTCAGGATTTCCCCACTTCTGCCGGGGATCCGGCAGCTTTCCGGCGAGAAGATTCAGTGGTATCTGGCTTCGGAACTGCGCGAACGCATCCGCCAGTCGGGCGCCCGCATCAAGGTGATCGACAAGCAGGCGCGCAAGGAATTCAACGTCGAACCCCGGCAGTTCACTGGCGAGCTGCTGCATCATCTGCCGGCACCGACGCCGGCGTTGGGCGAGGTCTATCTGGAGCTGTATCTGAACCCGGCCGATCCGGGAAACGAAGTCGGACTCTATCGTTCAGGCACGCGCATTCTGCGTTCGCTTACCGAGCTCGACGCCTTCCAGAAGGCCCCGTGGACCGATGGTTACCTGCAGGGCATCATCGATGTACCGTTCCTGAATCTCACTCCCGCCACCCGTACCGGCGTGATCTACGACGCCGCACTTGAGTCCTTCGCGGCGGCGATGTCACCGGTGGAGGAAAAGCTTGTGGCTCTCTTCGCCGAGCAGAAACGGGCCGAGGAGGAACGCAGCAGTCGCGATACGCTGCGCACCATCCAGCGCGCATTCCGCGAGGCCATGTTCGCGCTGCCGGCGGAGGAGTACGACTGGTTCGATATCAACTCGCGCCAGAAAGGCGCCGCGATCGGGGGTGCAAAATCGCCATCGGCGGACGGTGCGGAAACCGAAGGCATCCCGGTGACGGACGAGAACGCGGACACGCCACCGCAACGCCAGTTCTTCGAGTATGCGGGGCCGCTTTACAGCGTGCGCATTGCGCCCGCGGCATGCACTTTAGCGGTGGGCACATCACGAAAATTGCAGGCACTTGCGCGCGACGCCAGCCGGCGTTCCATCGTAGATGGCGTGGAATATACCTGGCGGCTGATCGATGGAGCGGGCCGGCTGGAGAATGCAAGCGCGCAGTACGTCACTTATTTTGCCCCCGAAGAACCATGTCTGGTACGAATCGGGGTCACTGCGCATCAAGGCGAGGTGATCTGCGATGCAGACGCATTGATCACGGTAACCGACAGCCTGTTGCCAGACGCCAGGGATCGGCTGTCCGCCCGCCACGGTCTGCCGGGGTACACGCTGGAGCACGCGCCGGGCAAGCTGTGGCGCTCCCGCTACGACGCCGAGCAGAACTTGATCGTCGTCAACAGCGGGCACCGCGACTTCATCTACGCGTCGCGCGTCAAGGCACTCAAGCTGCGCTATCTGGTGCGTCTTTACGCGAAGGAAATGGTGCGCAAGAACTTTCCTGGACTCCCCGCGGATCAATTGCTGGACCGGTTGATAGAGCTATCGCTCTATACGGAGGAACACCTGCGCTAGGGAAACGCCGCGGGCCTCAGAAGCGGTAGCCGATGCCGAACGACACCACCGGATAGAACTTGTAGTCTTTCAGATCGTCCTGCAAGGATACCGCTTCCGCCGCGACGTCATTCTGCAACTGGGTGCAGGTGGCGGCGGGCAAGCCCACCCCGCAAACGACCGTCAGGCCGACGTTCGGCTCGCCCTGATAAAGCACTCCCAGGTCGAAGGAAAAGGTCATCCCCCGTACCGCCTTCGGCGCGGAGCCGAATCCGATGCCGAAATACGGCGCTACCTCCGAAAAGTCAATCTGCCCGTTCAGCGATCCGATGTCGGTGCTGGCATAGGGCTGTCCGTTGATCACGTAAGTGCCGCCGGTCGGTACGCCGGTAGCCGCAGCTTCGTTTCCGTTCCAGTAGGCGCCCGCACTTACGCGGAATACGCCGCTGAAGGGATGCCAGTCG
>CAYNFN010000313.1:0-15952 GCA_964396485.1 uncultured Alcaligenaceae bacterium | reverse complement strand
TCGGATTGCGGCGCATGGTAATGCGGTCGACCGTCAACACCGGAAATTCTTCCTGCTCGTTGTAATAGCCGGTGTGATCGCCGAACGGGCCTTCAAGCGCCGTGTCTCCTGGATGGATGCACCCTTCCAGCACGATCTCCGCCGAAGCGGGCACCTGCAAATCCGAACCCACGCACCGGGTGAGTTCGGTCTTCGATCCGCGCAACAGTCCGGCGAACTGGTACTCGGATAGCGTGTCCGGAACCGGGGTCACCGCGCCGAGGATGGTGGCCGGATCGGCGCCTAGCGCCACCGCAACCGGGAATGGCGCCCCCGGGTGGGCGAGGCCATGGTCGCGAAAATCCAGCGCGCCGCCGCGATGCGCCAGCCAGCGCATGATCACTTTGTTGCGGGCGATCACCTGCTGGCGGTAGATGCCGAGATTCTGTCGCGCCTTGTGCGGCCCACGGGTGACCGTCAGTCCCCAGGTGATCAGCGGTCCCGCGTCCCCCGGCCAGCACGTCTGGACCGGCAGCCTGGAGAGATCGACCTCGGCGCCCTCCCAGACGACCTCCTGGCAAGGCGCGCCCGACACCACTCTCGGCGCCATGTTCAGGACCTGTTTCAGCACTGGCAGCTTGTCCCAGGCGTCTTTAAGTCCCTGTGGCGGGTCCGGCTCCTTGAGGTAGGCCAACAGTTTGCCGATCTCCTTGAGCGCCGCGACCGATTCCTCGCCCATTCCCATTGCAACGCGCCTGGGTGTGCCGAACAGATTGCCCAGCACCGGAATGTCGAAACCTTTTGGCTTTTCGAACAGGATCGCGGGGCCCTGTGCCTTCAGGACGCGGTCGCAGATCTCGGTCATTTCCAGATTCGGCGAGACTCCAGCGGTGATGCGCTTGAGCTCACCCTGTTTTTCCAGTTGGGCGATGAAGTCGCGAAGATCGTGATAGTGCATATGGTGAGTTCGACGTGTATGACCTTGTTCCACTATAGGCACAGCACCGGCGCACAACAACCCTCAGAATGGCTTCGAGAACAGGAAACTCGCCACCAAGCTGGCAAAAACCATTACGCCGATCCAGTTGTTGTGACGGAAGGCGCGGAAACACGACTCCGGATTGCGATCCCTGATCATCTGGTAGTGCGTCGCCGCCAGTCCCGCCGTCATCAGCAGTCCGGCGAAAAAGTAGATTCCCAGCGCATAGCGCCAGCCGATCCACGCAAGGATCAGCAGAAACATCGCGTGGCAAATCATCACCGCGGTCACGTCGTGGCGGCCAAAGGTGATTGCGGAAGTCTTGATGCCGATCTTGCGATCATCCTCACGATCCACCATCGCATACTCGGTGTCGTAGGCGACCGCCCAGAACACGTTGGCGAGCAGCAGCAACCAGGCAACTGCCGGCACGCGGCCGGTTTGCGCTGCGAACGCCATCGGGATGCCGAAACCGAAGGCGATGCCGAGGTATGCCTGCGGCAGGACGAAGAAGCGCTTGGTGAACGGATAGGTCGCCGCAATGAACAACGCCGCCACCGACAACATGATTGCCTGATTGTTGAGCTGCACAACCAGCGCGAACGCGGCCAGTGCCAGAACTACCGCCACCATCAACGCCTCCCACGGTTTGATCAGTCCGGTTGCCAGCGGACGCTCCCGCGTGCGCGCGACGTGACCATCGAAGTTCCGGTCGGCATAGTCGTTGATCGCGCAGCCGGCGGAGCGCATCAACACCGTTCCCAGGATGAAGATCCAGACGACTCTCCAGCCTGGTTGCCCGCTCGAGGACAGCCATAACGCCCAAAGCGTGGGCCACAGCAACAGCAGAATGCCGATCGGCTTGTCGAGCCGGATCAGCTTTTCGTAGGCATTGAAACGTTCGAGGAGAGTCACCGCGCGGTCCGCATCAGGTCGAAGTCTTCGTATTCGATATCGCGGTCAGAATGCCCTGCATGATGGCGTAAGGCGTCGGCGGACACCCCGGCACGCTAACGTCTACCGGGATCACGTTGGCGACACGGCCGCAACTGGCGTAGCTTTCGCCGAAAACGCCGCCACTGCAGCCACAGTCGCCGATGGCGACCACCAGTTTCGGATCGGGTGTTGCGTCGTAAGTGCGCTTGAGCGCCACCTCCATGTGCCGCGACACCGGTCCGGTCACCAGCAGCATGTCGGCATGGCGTGGGCTCGCGACGAACTTGATGCCCAGCCCCTCGAGGTTGTAGTAAGGATTGTTGAGCGAGTTGATCTCGAGCTCGCAGCCGTTGCACGAACCGGCATCGACGTGGCGAATGGTCAGCGCGCCGTCGAAGCAGCGCAGGACATCCTCGCGCAGCCGGACCGCCGTCACTCGCAGCGCCTCGTCTGGCTGCGGCGGCGCCTCGGTCTTGATGCCTGTGATCGCGATCTGTTTCAGTATTTGATACATGGATTCTAAAGCTCACTCACCACGGAGGACACAGAGGACACGGAGGAAAACTAAAAACGAGGGAAAACGAATGAGGCATAGAAGCGGGGTGACTTTTCATGATCCGCTGCCGCCAGTTTCGACTCTGCTGGAGCATCCGCAAGCGGGGCTTCTTACACTCGTTTGCTTTTTTTGCTTTTGCTCTTCCTCCGTGTCCTCCGTGTCCTCCGTGGTTCAAGATTTCGTTCA
The DNA here is from genome assembly GCA_964396485.1 of uncultured Alcaligenaceae bacterium. Classification (GTDB taxonomy): domain Bacteria; phylum Pseudomonadota; class Gammaproteobacteria; order Burkholderiales; family JACQAP01; genus JACQAP01. Next base: position 13,316 of record CAYNFN010000313.1, on the reverse strand, counting down.
TAAATCGTGGCCGCTGTAGGATAGATTGAACGATTTGTTGATCAACGGGAAATCCGGCACGATATTGCCGAGCACCGCGCGTTCCAGCAACGGCCAGTTCTGCCACGAAGGATCGTGCGGATGCAGGCGGCGAATGCGATTGTTGGCGCCTGTTTCGAGCGCGATCAGCACCTCGCCGCGCCAGCCCTCGACCCAGCCGATGCCAAATGCGTTTTCAGGAGCTTCCGGAAGCGGCGCGGCTGTATCGCCGGCGGGCATGCCGGAGAGGATCAATCCGATCAGACGCAATGACTCGGCGATTTCCTCGAAGCGCACAGTCGCGCGCGCCGCCACGTCGCCATGGCGGTGCGTCGCCATACGTACCTCGAATTTGTCATACGGAACCGGCGGGAACTGCGCGCGCAAGTCCCAAGCCATACCGCTGGCGCGACCCGCCATGCCAGTGAGCCCCAGCCGGTCGGCGAGTTCAGGCTTGACGCGCCCGCAGCCTATGAAGCGATCCTGCAGCCCGGCGTGCTCATCGTAGATGTCCTTGAGCAACGTCACCGTTTTGCCGACCGCGTCGATTTCGCCACGGATTCTGGCAATGCCTTCGGCATCGACATCGCGCGCCACTCCTCCGGGCACGACCGCGTCCATCAGGTAGCGGTGACCGAATAGCGCGGCATTGGTGCGCAGCATATCCTCTCTCAAGCAGGAAAACTGCGCGAGACCGAACGCGAGCCCCGCGTCGTTGCCCATGAAACCCAGATCCCACAGATGCTGGCCGACACGCTCGCGTTCGAGCAGCAGCGCCCGCAGCCACAGCGCTCGCTGCGGCGGCGTCACGCCGCATGCGCTCTCCACCGCCATTGCGTAGGCCCACGCGAAGGCCACCGTAGAATCGCCGGAAACGCGTCCGGCGAGTCGTGCGCCCTGCGCAAGGTCCATCTGCTCGAAGCGCTTTTCGATGCCTTTGTGCTTGTAGCCGAGCCGCTCCTCCAAGCGCAGGACACCCTCGCCAACGATGGAAAAGCGGAAATGCCCCGGCTCGATCGTGCCTGCGTGAACCGGCCCGACCGGGATTTCGTGCACGCCCTCCCCTTCGACGCGGACGAAGGGGTTATCGTCCGCTTCCCCGTGATGTGTGATGGGTGATGGGTGATGGGTACGGAAGTCCTTGCGGAGCGGGAACTCGTCGGCGCGCCAGGCGGCGTGGCGGAGCCACTTACGGCGGTCGACAGCGCCCTCCGCCGGTATTCCCAACAAATCGAATACCGAACGCTGCATCCGGTTCGCCGCCGGGAAGATATCGGAGATGTCGGGAAAACTTTCGCCTGCGAGCGGGAGCGTAATCACCAGCAATCCCGACTGCACGGTCAGCGCTGCGTGCACTGCATATCCCTGTTCACGATCGCTGTTGTCGGCGCCCCACAGCGCGGCCAGCCGTCCGCCTTTATCGCGCACCTGCTGGCAGGCCGTGCGCCATTGCTGCGCGTTAACGCGTCCGAGCCACACCGGCATCGCGCCGGGTAGTTGCTTTAGTTCGATCTGAAAGTCCTCAAGCTTCATGTGATTCGAGGGAGTGAGGATCGAGGATTGAGTAATCAAATCCTCTGCGCATTTCATCATTCGCTCGATCCTCAGTCCTCACTCCTCAATCCTATCCAATAAGCTGCGCCGCTTGGCGGTACCAGTCGGCAAGATACGTCGGGATGTAGAGCCCGAGCAGAAGCACGATCGCGAGGTGCACGAACACGGGTATCATCGCTGGCGGATGCGGCAGGCGTTTCGCGGTCGCGGTCCCGAAAACCATCGGCTGGACCTTGCCGAAAATCGCGGCGAAGGCCACGCCCAGCGCCGCGAGCAGAAATGGCGTAGCCCATGGCTGCTGGTGCATTGCCGCCGTGAGGATCATGAATTCGCTGGCGAACACGCCGAACGGCGGCATGCCAAGGATGGCGAGGCTGCCGAGCATTAGTCCCCAGCCGATCGTCGGATTACTGTCTATCAAGCCACGGATATTGTCCATGATCTGCGTGCCGGACTTCTGCGCGGCGTGGCCGGCAGCAAAGAAAATCGCCGACTTCGTCAGAGAGTGCACCGTCATGTGCAGCAGCGCCGCAAAGGTGGCGAGCGCGCCGCCCATGCCGAACGCAAAAGTCATCAGCCCCATATGCTCGACCGAGGAATAGGCGAACAGGCGCTTGACGTCCTTCTGGCGCGACAGCAGGAACGCGGCCACCACCACCGACAGCAAGCCGAAGCCCATCATCAGGTTGCCGGCGAAATGGGTGCCGAGGGCGCCTTCGACCAGCACCTTGGAACGCACCACTGCATACAGCGCGACGTTGAGCAACAGCCCCGACAGCACTGCCGAGATCGGCGTCGGACCTTCGGCGTGGGCGTCCGGCAACCAGTTGTGCAATGGAACCAGCCCCACTTTGGTGCCGTAACCGACCAGCAGGAACACGAATGCGAGCCCCAGTACGGTAGGCTCGAGATCGCCTTTCACCGCGTTCAAATGCGTCCACAGCAGCGCGGTACCGCCCGGCCCCAGCACTTTCTCGGCGGCGAAATACAGCAGTATGGTGCCGAACAGCGCCTGCGCAAGCCCCACGCCGCACAGGATGAAGTACTTCCAGGCCGCCTCCAGACTCGCCGGCGTGCGGTACAGGCTCACCAGCAGAACGGTGGTGAGCGTGGCCGCTTCCATCGCCACCCACAGGATGCCGACATTGTTGGTGAGCAGCGCGAGCAGCATGGTGAAGCTGAACATCTGGTACATGCTGTGATAAAGCCGCAGCCGGTTTGGCGACAGCCTGCCGTGGTTCAACTCGATGCGCATGTACGGGCGGCTAAAGAGCGAAGTCGTGAACGCGACGAACGCCGTCAACGCCACCAGGAACACGTTGAACGAGTCGACGAAGAAATTCTCATTCCACACCAGCATCGGCCCGTTGGTGATGATGCGCGCGGTGAGAACCGCCGCCGCCACGAAGGTGAGCAGGCTCATGCCGGAGTTGAGCTCGGGTGCGAAATTGCGATGCCCCCAGAATCCGAGCACGATGCCACCGGCAAACGGTACGCCCAATACCAGCAGAAGCTCCATCAGCGTTCCTTGAGTTTCTCCAGGTGATGGATGTCGAGGCTTTCAAAGGTCTCGCGGATGTGGAAGAAGAACACACCGAAGATCAGCGTGCCGACCAGCACGTCGAGCGCGATTCCCAGCTCCACCACCATCGGCATGCCATAAGTGGCGGAAGTCGCAGCGAAGAACAGACCGTTTTCCATCGCCAGGAAGCCGATCACCTGCGAGACCGCCTTGCGTCGAGTGATCATCATCAGGAATGCAAGCAGAATGCAGGCGATGGCAATACCGAGCGTGCTCTTGGTGATGGTGCCGGCGAACTGCGAGATCGGGGTAGCCAAATTAAATGCGAAGATCACCAGCGCGATGCCGATGAGCATCGTTGCCGGCATGTTGATCAGCGTCTCGACGTCCCAGCGCACGTTCAACGCGCGGATCAGGCGGTGCATGATCCACGGCAGCAGCAGCACCTTGAGGACCAGCGTCAGCATTGCGGAGTAATACAGATGACTCTGGTGCGTCGAGTAGGCGACCACCAGCGTGGAGAGAACCAACACGAAGCCCTGCGCAGCAAACAGGTTGATCAGCGACAGAATGCGCCGCTGCGTGAGCAACGCGAACGCGAGCAGCAGCAGCAATGCCGCGAACAGGTTGATCAATTGCGCGTGGAACGGCAGGTTCATTTGGACTTAATGTTGAGTGTTGAATGTTAAGTGTTGAATGTTAAGTGTTGAGTAAACGGCCCTACCCCGTGAATCGGCTGGAAGCATTAATCACTCAAAACTCAACACTAAAAATTCAAAACTGTAATTTCGTTGTCCTTCGCGGTTCAAGACTTTTCAAGTTTTAGCGTTCGAGCAGGAAATGGATGAGCATGCCGAGCGTGGCAAGCATGAAGGCGGTGCCGAGAAATTCGGGCGCACGGAAGATGCGCATTTTGGCCGACACCGTCTCGAGCAATGCAAGCCCGGCACCGGCGCCGAGCAGCTTCAACACCAGCGCGACCAGTGCGATGGGCAACCCGATCCAGTCGCCGGCTCCGGCGATGCCCCAGGGCACGAATATGGCGATGCCGATCGCGACATAGGCGGTGAGCTTGAGGCTCGCCGCCCATTCGATCAGCGCCAGATGGCGCGCCGAGTATTCGAGGATCATCGCCTCGTGGATCATTGTGAGCTCGAGGTGCGTGGACGGGTTGTCGATCGGTATGCGCGCGTTTTCCGCCAGCAGCACCATCACAAAAGCGACCGCCGCGAACGCCATGCTCGGATAAATCACGAACTCGCGCTGGCCCAGGGTCTCGACGATGGTCACCAGTGAAGTGGAGTGGCTGATAAGCGAGGCGGTAAACAGCGTCATCAGCATCGCCGGCTCGGCCAGGAATCCGATCATCATCTCTCGGCGCGCGCCTAGCGTGCCGAACGAAGTGCCAACGTCCATGCCGGCGAGCGACACGAACACGCGTGCCAGCGCGAACAGGCCGACCAGTGCGATCACGTCCGCGGCCGGTGCAAACGGCAGCGACGTCGCCAGCACCGGCACAATGCCGACCGCGAGCCACATGCATCCGAACAGAATGTAAGGCGTGGCGCGGAACAATGGCGAGGCGGTGTGCGCGAGCACCGCATCCTTGTGGAACAATTTGTGCAGCACCTTGTACGGCTGCCAGATTCCCGCGCCGCTCTTGTTCTGCAGCCAGGCACGGCACTGGTTGACCCAGCCCAGCATGAGCGGCGCGATCAGCACCACCAGCACTGACTGCAGCACCTGAAAAATGATTCCGCTGGTCATGCTCATTGAGCGAATACCAGCAACGCGGTCAGCGTCAGAAAGCTGAAGAGCAGGTACACCGAGATGCGCCCCTGCTGCAGCCTGCCGACGTGGCCGGACAGGAAATCTGTGAAACGCGCGATCGGCAGATACATCCAGTACCAGTGCCGGTCCTCCACCGATTGCCTGAACACCGGCTGCGGATCGTCCGCCCGCGGGATTTCACGGTGGATCCGGTAGACCGGCGCAAAGATCTGGCGGATCGGCTGGCCGAACGCATCCGCGCTGTCCTGCATGCGCGACGTCTGCGCCGGGAAGCCGCAATCCCACGGATCGGCGCGGCGCAACCGCCCATGATAGACGTGGCGCACCGCGAGGAAAGTCAATCCGAACACCGCCGCGATCACCAGCAGGAAAACGACCGGGCTGTAGCTTGCCTGCGCGCTGGAGGTCGGCACCAACCACAGCCAGCCCGCGGACATCGTCTCCTTGCTCAGGCCGGTCTTGATCAGGGCGAGGCTGACTTTGTCGAGCTCGCCGATCATGAACACCGGAAACAGCCCGAGCGCGAAGCAGGCGAGGGTGAGCCACAGCATGCCCGCGCGCTCCCAGCCGCTCGCCTCGCGCGGTTGCTCCGCGAACTCGTGACGGTGCTGGCCGAGGAAGGCGATGCCGTAGACCTTGACGAAGCACATGCCGGTCAGCGCCCCGGAGAGCGCGAGCACTGCGGCGACGATCGGCACCAGACTCCTCACCACGCTGCTTTCCAGCAGCGGCGCCTGCAGCGAAGCCTGGAAGGTGAGCCACTCGGATACGAAACCGTTCAACGGCGGCAACGCCGAGATCGCCAGCGCGCCGACCAGGAAATAGAGCCCGGTGTGCGGCATGTAGCGGATCAGCCCACCCATCTCGTTCAGGTTCCTCAACCCTGTCGACTTCAGGATCGAGCCGGCGCCGAGGAACAGCAGGCCCTTGAACACCGCGTGATTGAGCGTGTGATAAAGCCCCGCGATCAGCCCGAGCACGCCGGCAACCGGGTGGCCGCTGCCGATAAATACCATCGACAGCCCGATACCGATCAGGATGATGCCGATGTTCTCGACCGAGTGGTAGGCGAGCAGGCGTTTCAAATCGTGCTGCATCAGCGCGAACAGCACGCCGAACAGCGAGGTGGCGGCGCCGAACAGCAGCACCGTGAGACCCCACTCCCAACGGATGCCGCCGATGAGATCGTAGATAACGCGCACCATGCCGTAGATCGCGGTCTTCAGCATCACGCCGCTCATCAAGGCGGACACCGGCGATGGCGCCGCCGGATGCGCTTCGGGAAGCCATACGTGCAGCGGCAGCATGCCAGCCTTGGCGCCGAAGCCGAAAAACGCGAGCAGGAACGCCGCCGTGGCCCAAACGCCGTTCAGGTCCGCCGCGCGCAGCGTCTCGAACGTGTAGTCGCCGTGGCCGCCATGAAGTACGCCAAAGCACAACAGGATGCCGAGCGCGCCGATATGCGCGACCAGCAGATAGATGAAGCCGGCCTTGCGGTTCTGCTCCTGATGGTGTTCGGTGGTGACGAGGAAATACGAGGAGAGCGCCATCGACTCCCAGGTGACCATGAACAGGTAGGCGTCGTCGGCGATCAGCACGAAGGCCATGCTGGCGAGGAACACGTGATACTGCAGGCTCAGCAGCCCGAGTGCCTTGCCCTCGGTGTCGCGAAAGTAGCCGGCGGCGAACAGCGAAATACCGAACGAGACCCCGCCCAACAGCAGCAGGAAAAACCCGGACAGCGCATCGATGCGAACGTGGAACGGCAGGTCGGGCAGGCCTGCCGGCAGAATCGCCGAGCTGGGCGGCGCACCGATCGCCCACAGTCCGGTCGCCGCAAGCGCAAGCGACACCAGCGCCCCGACAGGAAACGCGGCCCCGGTGATGAGCCGCGGGGTGCGCATCAATGCCAGCCCAATCACACCCAGCCCGATCCAGATCACCGCCAGCGTGACCACGGCTTCAATCGGCCGCCAAGAAACGAAGTCCATTATTGATGTTTATGCGGTCGGAGCGCGGGCCTTCAAGATGCCCGGGATGATAGCACCCGCGTCAGCGCGCGCCCAGACAGGGCGGACGTCGTCAGACTTTCAGAAATTCCTGACGGCCGCCCAGCCAGCGCTCGAGATGGCGTTCGGCGCTTTTGGCATGGTCTCGCAGCAACTGCGGCGCGACATTGCGCGCCGCTTCCAGAAGATCGAGATCCTTTTCCAGATCGGCGAAGCGCAGCATCGGCACGCCGCTCTGGCGCGCGCCCAGCAACTCCCCCGGGCCGCGCAGGCGCAGATCGTGGCGCGCGATCTCGAAGCCGTCGGCATTCTCGTAGATGATGCGCAGCCGCTCGCGCGCATTGTCCGAGAGCGGGTTCTGGTACAGCAGGATGCAGACGCTGGACTCGGCACCGCGGCCCACCCGGCCGCGCAACTGATGGAGCTGCGACAATCCCATGCGCTCGGCATGGTCGACCACCATCAGCGATGCATTGGGCACGTCCACGCCGACCTCGATCACCGTGGTCGCGACCAGCAACTGGATCTGGTTGGCCTGGAAGGCCGCCATCACCGCCGCTTTCTCCTGGTTCGGCAGCCGCCCGTGCACCAGTCCGACCTTGAGGTCCGGGAAAGCCTGCCGCAGGCCGTCATAAGTATCGATTGCCGTCTGCAACTGCAGCGCCTCGCTTTCTTCGATCAGCGGGCATACCCAATACGCCTGCCTGCCAGCAAGGCACTCATCGCGCACCCGCCGAAGCACCTCGTCCCGGCGCGTTTCGGACAACAGCTTGGTCACCACCGGCGTTCGGCCCGGCGGCATCTCGTCGATCACCGAAACATCGAGGTCGGCGTAGAAACTCATCGCCAGCGTGCGCGGAATCGGCGTGGCGCTCATCATCAACTGGTGCGGCTGCAACGCCTGGTCGGCGCGGCTGCCCTTCATGCGCAGCGCCAGGCGCTGGTGCACGCCGAAACGGTGCTGCTCGTCGACGATGGCCAGCCCCAGTTTTTCGAATACGACCTCTTCCTGGAACAGTGCATGGGTTCCAACCGCGAGACGGGCCTTTCCTGCTTCGATCGTCGCGAGCACTTTGTCGCGTTCCTTCTTTTTCAGGCTGCCCGTCAGCCACGCCGTTTCGATTCCCAGCGGCTCCAGCCACAGGGAGAATTTCCGATAGTGCTGCTCGGCGAGGATCTCGGTAGGCGCCATCACCGCTGCCTGATAGCCGCTCTCGATTGCCTGCAATGCCGCGAGCGCAGCCACGATGGTCTTGCCGCTGCCGACATCACCCTGCAGCAAACGCTGCATCGGATGCGGCCGCGCGAGATCGCTGCGGATCTCGTTTAGCGTGCGTGCCTGGGCGGGGGTGAGCCGGAACGGCAACGACGCCAGCAGGCGCTTCGACAAGCCCGAATGCTGCAACAGAGGATGCGCGCGCACGCGGTTGCGGCGATCGTGATGCAATCGCATCGACAATTGCTGCGCCAGCAACTCGTCAAACTTGACCCTGCGCCAGGCCGGATGGGCGTGCTCGACCAGCGCCTGGGCATCGACATCGGGCGTCGGGGTGTGCAACACATGGATCGCATCCGAGAACGGCGGGATTCCGAGCTTTCTCCGCACCGGTTCCGGCAGCGTGTCCTCGAGTTCGGCGCGCTCGAGTGCGCGCGCGGCAAGCTTGCGCAGCGTGTCCTGGCCAAGGCCCGCAGTGGTCGGATAGATGGGGGTCAGGGCCTTCGGCAACGGCGCTTCCCCGCGCAGCACGCGGAAGCGCGGATGCACCATCTCCGCACCGAAGAAACCCTGGCGGATTTCCCCCATCACGCGTACGCGTGCACCCGGAGCGAGCGCTTTCTGCTGGCTCGGATAGAAATTGAAGAACCGCATCATCAGCCTGCTGCTGCCGTCATCGACCTCGGAAACGAGTTGCCTGCCCGGACGGAATTTGACCTCGGTCTTCACCACCGTGCCCTCGATCTGTACGGTGTCCCCCGAAAGCGCGTCGTGGATCGAAACGATGCGGGTCTCGTCCTCGTAGCGCAAAGGCAGGTGCAACACCAGATCGGAGAGTTGGAAGATGCCGAGCCGCGCCAGCCTGTCGCGCACCGCGGGGGTGGCAAATGCAAGAGAGGCGTGAGGGGTGAGGGGTGAGGGGTGAGGCGAGAGGCGTGAGGCGGAAGAACTGGCTTTTGAATTTGATGCGGCCTGGACAGGCATGCGTTTCTTGCCTGCGCTAACGGCAGGCTGTTTCTGCCCTTGCGGAAGTGCGCGTTTCACGCGGACCGCCCTGTCCGGTGCTTGCGCCGGTCGGAAACTTGCCGTCGATTTCTCGCCTCACCCCTCACGCCTCACGCCTCTCGCCTAACCGCTTACGGCTTCACCAGTATCGCCTCGATCTCCACCAGCGCGCCGCGCGGCAACTGGGAAACGCCGACCGCGGAGCGTGCCGGAAATGGCTGCCTGAAGTACTGCGCCATGATCTCGTTCAAACGCGCGAAGTTGGCAAGGTCGGTAAGGAACACGGTGACTTTCACGACGTCGTCGAGGCTCGCACCGGATGCGGCGGCCACCGCCAGCAAATTCCCGAACACGCGATGGATCTGCGCGTCGATTCCCTCGACCACTTGCATGGTAGCCGGATCGAGGCCGATCTGGCCGGACAGGTAAATCGTGCCGCCCGCCCGCACGGCCTGGGAATAGGTTCCGATCGCCTGGGGGGCGTCCTTGGTGCTGATTGCCTGTTTGGTCACGGCCCCCTCCGGGGTATAGAATGTTGCGTCACATCAAGGCCCGGTCCCTTCGCGGCTGGCCTTGAAAATCGTTTGACGATGATAACCGATGGCCCCCAGACTCTCGGCCCCCGGCGGACGAAAAAAAACGAAACCATGAGTCGCAAACAGGCGTTACCGGCGAGCCATCGCAAGCTCTCGTGTTCCTGTTTCCTGCACCGATCCTTCCGAACAGGACTTTGATGAGATCCGCTTCCGCAAATGACGGGAAACCCGACGTATTTACTCTGGCTGTGGCGGCCATCGGTGTGGTCTTTGGCGACATCGGCACCAGCCCGCTGTACACAATGAAGGAGGCATTCAGCGGCACCCACCCTGTGGCCGCCAACTATGACAACGTCCTCGGCGTGCTGTCGCTGGTATTCTGGGCGCTCGTCATTGTCGTCACGCTCAAATATGTGGTGTTCATGATGCGCGCCGACAACCGCGGCGAGGGTGGCATCATGGCCCTGCTGGCCCTGGTTCTGCGTGCCACCGCCAGCGGCACCGGGGGCCGTTGGCTGCTGATGACGCTCGGACTTTTCGGTGCCGCGCTGTTTTACGGGGATGGCATTATCACACCGGCAATCTCGGTGCTGTCGGCGGTGGAAGGCCTGGAAGTTGCCACGCCCGCGTTGCAACCTTTCGTCATCCCGATCACGATCGTGATTTTGATCGGATTGTTTCTGTTTCAGCAGAAAGGCACCGAGATGGTCGGGGCGTTGTTCGGTCCGATCACGGTCGTTTGGTTCGCGGTGCTGGCCCTGCTCGGCATCATCAACATCATTGAGTACCCGGGTGTGCTCGTTGCGGTTTCGCCCGCCTACGCAGTCCGGTTCTTTGCAGAGAATGCCTGGGGCGGCTTCCTGGTACTTGGCGCAGTCGTACTGGCGATCACCGGCACTGAAGCGTTGTATGCAGACATGGGCCACTTCGGCAAGAAACCGATCCGTCTCGCCTGGGGCGCCTACGTCATGCCGGCGCTGTTGCTCAATTACTTCGGTCAGGGCGCGCTGATCCTTCATAACCCGGCCGCCCTCGCGCACCCGTTTTACCGCATGGCTCCGGAGTGGGCGCTCTTCCCGATGGTGATACTGGCAACCATGGCAACCGTAATCGCGTCGCAGGCGGTCATATCGGGGACGTACTCGCTGACACGCCAGGCAATCCAGCTCGGCTACTGCCCGCGCCTGGAAGTGACACACACGTCGGAAAGCGAAATCGGTCAGATTTATATGCCTTGGATCAACTGGGCCCTGCTGGCGGCGGTGATCGGATTGGTTCTTGGCTTCGGCTCCTCGAGTAATCTCGCGGGGGCGTACGGTATAGCGGTGACCGGCACGATGGCTATCGACACCATCCTCGCCTTCGTCCTGGTACGCAAATTGTGGAAGTGGCCGCTATGGGTTGCACTGCCGCTCCTGTTGATCTTTCTTACCATCGATCTGTCTTTTTTCAGCGCCAACGCGATCAAACTCTTTCACGGCGGCTGGTTCCCGATCGTCGTAGCAATCCTGCTGTTCGCGCTGCTGTCCACCTGGAAGCGTGGTCGCCAACTCCTCATAGAGCGCCTGGCTCCCGGAGCGATACCGATCGAACCGTTCATTCAGAGCGTGACTGCACATCCGCCGACCCGTGTGCCCGGCACCTCGGTGTTCCTGACCGCCGCGGCCGAAGGCGTGCCGCATGCGCTGCTGCACAACCTCAACCACAACAAGGTGCTGCACGAGCGCATCGTGCTGCTCACCGTTCACACGCGCGACATCCCTCACGTCTCCGATGGGGAGCGCATCGAGATCGTGCCGCTTGGCGGCGATTTCTACCGGGTCATCGCAAACTACGGTTTCAAGGACGAACCGGACGTGCCGCGCGCGCTTGAGCTGGCTGCCGCTAAGGGACTGAAGTTCGAGATGATGGAAACTTCATTCTTCGTGAGCCGGCAGACGCTGATCCCGAAAGTCGGGCCTGGCATGGCGCTGTGGCGCGAGAACCTTTTTGCCCTCATGTCGCGCAATGCCGCAAGCGCCACGACATTTTTCAGGATCCCCGCCAATCGCGTGGTTGAGCTCGGCACCCGCGTCGAACTTTAGACGCTGGCATCAGGTTCCGTATGAATTCCTCGTCGGTCGTCCACAATCTCGAGGCGCTGTTGTTGCAGGGAAAGGACTCGGCGCTGCTGCGCTTCAGCCTGGGCAGCGAGTATCTCAAGCTGCGGGAAACGTGGGTCGCGGTGTACCAGTTGCGGCGCGCGCTCGAGATAGACCCGAATTACTCCGCCGCATGGAAGCTGCTGGGCAAGGCACTGACCGATGCCGGTGTCCTGCGCGACGCTCTCGACGCATATCGCCGCGGAATCGAAGTTGCGGAGCGGCGCGGCGACAAACAGGCGTCGAAGGAGATGGCCGTATTCGCGCAGCGTCTCGGGAAACGGCTGCAAACCTGAGTGCTTCGACGTGACCGCCCGGTCTGGCTGGCCGATCTCCGGCGTGGATTTCACCAGCCGCCCCCGCAAGCAGAAACCGATCGCCATCGCGACCGGAACAATGCGCGGTCGCGCATTCGAACTCGAGGGCATCGAGGCGTACTGCGACTGGGAGACTTACGAATCCTGGTTGAAACGCAACGGACCCTGGGTCGCGGGTTTTGACTTTCCGTTCGGTTTGCCGCGCGAGGCGACGCGCGATCTCGGCTGGCCGGCAACCTGGCGTGAACTCGTGCTGCATTGCCGCTTGCTGGGCCGCGAGAGTTTCCGCATGGCGCTCGACCGATACCGTGAAAGCCGTCCGATGGGCAACCGCTACGCCCACCGCGCCACGGACCATCCGGCCGGCTCGCACAGCCCGCTCAAGCTGGTGAATCCTCCGGTCGCACTGATGTTCCTCGAGGGCGCGCCACGCTTGCTGGAGGGCGGCGTCACGATACCCGGTTTGGTCAAAGGCGATCCGCTGCGGATCGCGTTCGAGGCCTATCCGGGATTTGCCGCGCGGCAGATGGTGAATGGCTCGTACAAGAACGACGCGAAGGCGAAACAGACGGCACAGCGGACGCGCGCGCGAAAGGCAATCGTCGCAGCGCTCGTCTCGACCGACAATCTATTCGGCTTTGCCTTGCGCGCGCCTGCGCGGTTGTTGAACTCGATGGCGCGCGACGCTACCGGTGACCGGCTCGACGCGGTGCTGTGTGCCCTGCAGGCGGCGTGGGCGTTTCAAAGACGCGAAGAGCAATACGGGCTGCCTGCGGCCATCGATCCACTGGAAGGGTGGATTGCGATGGTCCCTGACCGCTGAGTCCTGTTGATCTTACAAAAAAATACAAGGGCCACCCTCGGTGGCCCTCTATTGTTTTGGTGGAGACGAGGAGGATGTGTCGGTCTCGCCTTAGGGCGATACCGCCATCCCGAAACGCATGCGTTTCGGGACCGCCGGTACACTTAGGCGCACCGGCGTCCTGCACGAAGTTCCCCGGACTTCGCTGGTCGAACTCGAGGGAGTTCTCACCGACTCGATCTCACAAAATGAAAAGGGACCGCTTTATGTGGCCCCTTTTCATTTTGGTGGAGACGAGGAGGATCGAACTCCCGACCTTCGCATTGCGAACGCGACGCTCTCCCAGCTGAGCTACGTCCCCACAATTCTCAAACCCCGTTAGGCACCCTTAAGCAATATTGAGGA
>CAYNFN010000312.1:0-4842 GCA_964396485.1 uncultured Alcaligenaceae bacterium | reverse complement strand
GTCGGCATCGTGGCGCTGTGCCAGCCGTGGGTCGAGGTGCTGCACCGCTACGGCGTGGCCATCGTGCTGCTCGGGCTGATCGGGTTTTCGGTGTTCTCCAAGATCAAGCCGTTGCCGAAAGAGGACCGTGACGACGTGACGAACGTGACCACGTGACGGTCGTGACTCGTTTGAAAGCGGATTGCCAAGGCCGATAGTTCCTTAACGAAGACATTCTCGCGATTCGGACCCCTTACGGTTTTTACGACATTCACAACATTCACGGCATTCACGATATTCACGACATTCACGACATTCACGGCACTCACGATATTCACGGCATTCACGACCAGTGGCAAACATTGTCTTAAAAGACGTCGAGAAGTACTTCGGCGACAACTACATCATCCGGAAGCTCAACCTGGAGATCAGGCATCGCGAGTTCGTGGTGCTGCTCGGGCCGTCCGGTTGCGGCAAGACGACGACATTGCGGGCAATCGCCGGGCTCGAGGACATCGACTCCGGCGACATCCTGATTGACGGCAAGCCGGTGCAGGCGCTGCAGGCGGCCGATCGCGACATCGCTTTCGTGTTCCAGCTATTCGCGTTGTACCCGCACCTGACCGCGTACGAGAATATCGCCTTCCCATTGCGCGCCACCAACGAGAGCCGCGAGACGGTGGACAGGCGCGTGCGCGAGGCGGCCAGGGCGCTCAGGATCGAGCACCTGCTGGACCAGCGGCCGAGCGCGCTGTCCGGAGGCGACCTGCAGCGCGTGGCCATCGGCCGCGCGCTGGTGCGCCGGCCCAAGGCGATGCTGATGGACGAGCCGATCGGCGCGCTGGATGCCAAGCTGCGCGAGGAAATGCGCACCGAGCTGAAGCGCCTGCACATCGAGAACGAAGCCACCACCGTGTACGTCACCCACGACCAGGTGGAAGCCATGTCCATGGCCGACCGGATCGCGATCATGAACGACGGCGTGCTGCAGCAGGTGGACACGCCTACCGAGGTGTACCAGCACCCGGAAAACCTGTTCGTCGCCCAGTTCATCGGCAGCCCGATCATGAACGTGGTGAACGGCGCGGTGCGCCCGGGCGGTGGCGACACGCAGGTGATCCTCGGCAACAACGACGCGCAACTGAGTTTCCCGCAGAAGCTCTACCCGCTGATCGTGGAAAAGAAGCATGCGGAGGACGAACTGGCGATCGGCGTGCGCCCCGAGGGCGTGCTGGTGGCGCGGCAGCAGACCCCCGGGTACGTGCCGGTGGAGGCGCACATCATCGAGCCGCTCGGCCCCTTCGACATCGTCGACCTGAAGTTCGGCACGCAGATGCTGCGCGCCCGCACCTCTTCGGGTTACGTCGCCAAAGCTGGTGACGTGGTGTGGGCGAAACTCGACGAGGCGCAGACCCATTTCTTCAGCACCCGCAGCGGGAAATCGCTGCACATACGTCTGTAAGGACAATGGCCCACGTCAGACTTGAAAAGGTCACCAAGAAGTTCGGCAGCCACACGGCGCTGAGACAGCTCGACCTGGAAATCCGCAACAGCGAATTCTTCGTGCTGCTTGGGCCCACCGGCGCGGGCAAGACCACGACGCTGCGGCTGATCGCTGGACTCGACAGCCCGAACGGCGGCACCATCTCGATCGACGGGTCGGACGTTCTGAACTGGAGCGCGGCGGAGCGCGACGTGGCGCTGGTGTTCCAGTATTACTCGCTGTATCCGCACTACACGGTGCGGCAGAACCTGGAATTTCCACTCAAAGCCAAAGTCCGGCGCATGTCGCAGCAGGAAATCGATGCGCGCATCGGCAAGGCCGCGAAGACCCTGCGCATCGAGCATCTGCTGGAGCGCAAGACCGACCGGCTCTCGGGCGGGGAGATGCAGCGCGTCTCCATCGGCCGCGCGATCGTGCGCGAGCCGCGGGTGTTCCTGATGGACGAACCCCTGTCGAACCTGGACGCCAAGCTGCGCGAGATCCTGCGCGCCGAGCTGAAGGACCTGCAGATGAAACTCGGCGCCACCTTCCTGTACGTGACCCACGACCAGGTGGAAGCCATGTCCATGGGCGACAAGGTGGGCGTGCTCAATCAGGGCCGCATCATCCAGGTCGGCACCCCGCAACAGATTTACAATCAGCCGCACGACACTTTCGTCGCCACTTTCGTCGGCTCCCCGGCGATGAACCTGATGCAGGCCAACGTGGCCGGCGGGCGCGCGGTGGTGGTGCCCGGCAAGCTCGAAGTGCCGGTGGATGGGGCAGGCGGCGGACGGGCGCTGCGGATTTCCGGACCGGTTACGCTGGGCGTGCGTTCCGAGGACATCATGGTCGGCGCCAACGGGACAGTTGAAGCCCGGGTCCATGGGGTGGAGAATCAGGGGGTGGAGAAAGTGGTGACCCTGCGGGTGGACGAATGCCTGCTCAAGGCCACCGTTCCGGCGCGCCTGGAACTGGGCATCGATTCGAGCGTGAGGTTTTCATTCAAACGGGAAAAGCTGCAGTTTTTCGACGCCGGCAGCGGCATCAATCTGTTCTACGGTGAGGAGGGCAAAAATGGCTAAGGTTCTGTTCAAGAATGTGAATGTCCTGGATTGCAGCGGCGCAGCGGCGTACGCGGGCCAGGTGCTGGTCGAAGGCAATCGCATCAAGGCGGTCGCGCCGCCGGGTTCGAAAATCGCGGCCGAGGGCGCGCAAGTGGTGGACGGCGGCGGGGCGACCCTGATGCCGGGCCTGGTCGAAGCCCACTCGCATCTGACCTTCCTCGACACGCCGGATCTGGAATCGCTGGGCTTCGTGCCGCCCGAGGAGCACATGCTCCGCACGGTGAAGAACGCGAAGAAAATGCTTGACCAGGGCTTTACCGCGTGCAACAGCGCGGCGTCGGCAAAAGCGCGGCTCGACGTGGTGCTGAGGAACGCGATCAACGCCGGCGATTTCCCGGGACCGAGAACGCTGGCCGCCAGCCCGGAGCTTGCGACCACGGCCGGGCTGGGCGACGTGCGGCTGATGCACATGCACCGCGAGACTTTCGCGATCATCTGCGACGGCCCGGACGAGTTCCGCAAGACCGCCCGCGTGATGGTGCGCGAAGGCGTGGATACGCTGAAGCTCAACCCGTCGGGCGACGAGTTCATCCCGCATGCGCGCGCGCACCACACGGTGATGACCGAAGCGGAAATCGCGGCGGTCTGCGATGTGGCGCATGCCCACGGCAAGCGCTTGGCCGCGCACGCGCGCAGCGCCGAGTCGGTGAAGCTGTGCCTGAAGCACGGCGTCGCGGTGATCTACCACGCGACGTTGGTGGACGACGAAGCCTGCGCCGCGCTGGAGAAGGCCAAGGACTGGTGTTTCGTGGCGCCGACGCTGGGCATCAGCTACACCACCCTCAACGAGGCGGCAAAGTGGGGCATTACGGCGCAGATCGCCGAGAGCATGGGCATCCGCCGCGAACTCGACACGGCCTGCAAGAACATGAAGGAACTTAAAAAACGCGGCGTCCGCGTTTTGCCCGGCGGCGATTATGGGTTTGCCTGGAATCCGATCGGCACCAACGCGCGCGACATCGAGCACTTCGTGAACCTGCTGGGCTTCTCGCCCATGGACGCGATCCTGTCCGCCACCAAGCTCGGCGGCGAGATCATGATGGCGGGCAACGAGATGGGGCAGATCAAGCCGGGCTATCTTGCCGACATGATCCTGGTGGACGGCAACCCGGTCGCCAACGTGAAGATCCTGCAAGACGCCACCAAGCTGCTGGCGATCATGAAGGACGGGCAATTCCACAAGGAGCCGCAGACCGCCTCGCAATCGCAGCGGCAGATCGCGTAAGGAATAAGAAGAAAATAAGAAACAACAATAAACCTTGTAGTGAGGATCGCGCCCTTTGCGGGCGCTTTTTTTGCCCGCCCCGCTCCCAGGCGAGCGATATAGCGTCGAATTCGTTGGAGAGGTACAAAAAAATGCAGTCCCGAACTCAACTTGCACTCCGCATCACCCGGCCCTGTTTTCTGCTCATGCTGTGCCTGCCGCTGCCGTTGCTCGCGCAAACCCAGCCGGGTGCGCCGTCCGCGGCCGAAACACTGCTTAGGAGGCCCACCGACTTCCGCACGCGCGCGGAGGTGCGCAACGAGTATCAGAACCTCGAAGGCGACGGCTACCGAAACATTGTTGCTCCTCGCTTCGAGTACGCGGTGAGCCCCAGCGTCGCGTTCCGGCTCGACACGCCTTACGTGACATACGATCCCGGCGCCGGCGGGGAGCGCGTCAGTGGACTGGGCGACCTGGTAGCGCGCGGCGTCTGGCGCGCAATCCAGCGCGATGGCTTTGCCCTGATCGTCGGGACAGACGTCATTTTCGATACGGCGGATAACCAACAGCTGGGATACGGCAAGACCGTCGTTGCGCCGCTCATGTACGCCGCCATCGACTTGCCCAAGTACGACTCGGTATTCTTCCCCAACATCCAGTACTACTTCTCGGTGGCCGGCGACGACACTCGCGGGGATGTCGGCTTCATCACCCTCAAACCCAACCTGCTGACCCGCTGGCCAAACAAGATTTACACCTTCCTCGAACCGCAGTTCACCATCGACCGGGAACGCGATGCCAAGACCGGACTCACGGTCGAACTGGAAGTCGGGAAAATCCTTTCCAGGAATATCGCCGCCTGGGCACGACCGGGGATCGGGGTGATCAACAGGAATGAACTGTCACAGGTTTACGAATGGAACCTTGAGGTCGGGATGCGGTATATTTTCTAGAAGTGACTGGTGACGAGTGAGGAGTGAGGAGTGAGGAGTGAGGAGTGAGGAGTGAGGAGTGAGGAGTGAGGAGTGAGGAGTGAGAGAGGCAAGAGG
>CAYNFN010000311.1:0-5288 GCA_964396485.1 uncultured Alcaligenaceae bacterium | reverse complement strand
GATTAATGGCGAACGGCCAGTGAGCAGGTCATGATGCTCTCGCCGTTGTCGAGATGGCGCGCGGCGGCACGGACGAGCAGGTGATTTCCCTGGTGCTGATCGAGCGCCGCATTCTGTATTAAAGACCGCGGGGTCAGGCCTATAGTTTATAGTCTCTGGCGAGCAGATCGAGAAAGACGAGCCGGTCCTGGTTGTCGTCGAAGATCGGCTCCTGGCGATCGCCGCGGGCGGTGAGGTGCTTGGGCGGCCAGATGAACTCCAGTCATAGCGGTCTGACTTCTTTTTAGCGAGTTGTTTTTTGAGGACGGTTGTGACGTCTTTGGACTCTCTAAGCGAGGTCGGTGAGCCAGAGATAGTAAGAACTGCACAATTTAGCGGTATGCTCAATGTAGACGTGCGTCGTTTAATCGTAGTTAGTTTCAACATTGTTAGCGTCCTTCCTATTTGGCCAAAAGGGGCGCGGGGTTTCTCGTGTCCTCATGCGGAATCTAGTTGTGTCAGCGAAGAAGTCAAATCTATCAAAGTGATAGGTTTACAATTTCTTCTTGGTTTCAACGAGTTGAAATCGGTTGTTCGACTGCCACACGAAAAGATCAGTGATCGACGATGCAGAATTGCTCATGCAAACTGCATCGCCGCCGCTTGCAGGATGCCCGCCAAAATATACTTGGCCCGATTGCGATTGCGGTTTGGTTTCTTGAATAGGGCATCCTCCCCGGCGTCGAGTCGCCGGAAATCTAGAATCATCCGCATCGCGTATTACACCGGGTCGAGACCGTGATCTCGCCAATTCGAAACTGGACCCGGTGATGTCCGTGCGAGCGGTACCCATCGTCCTGACAATCTGCTGCCTCCTGACTGCGGGGGCGGCGTTTGCCCACAAGCCCAGCGACAGCTACCTGACCTTGCGCGTGGCGGGCAACGCGATCGAAGGCCAGTGGGATATTGCGCTGCGTGATGTGGATTTCGTGCTCGGCCTGGATGCCAGCCAGGACGGTCAGATTACCTGGGGTGAAGTGCGCACCCGCCACGCCGATATCGCCGCTTATGCGCTGGCGAGGCTTTCTATCGCGTCGGACGGGAATGCCTGCGAACCGCGCATCGCCGACCACCTGCTCGACAATCACAGCGACGGTGCTTACGCGGTGTTGCGCTTTACCGCCCAATGCGCGGACGCGCCCAATACCTTGCGGGTCGGTTACCGATTGTTCTTCGACGTCGATCCGCAGCATCGCGGGCTGCTTCAACTCGTGAACGGCGACCGGGTTCGCACCGCAATTTTTTCGGCGGATCGGTCCGAACAGCGATTCGAATTGAGCCAACAAAAGGTACTCCAGCAGTTCGCAGACTACCTCAGGCATGGAGCCCGGCACATCTGGATGGGGTTCGATCACATCCTGTTCTTGCTGTCGCTGCTGCTGCCAGCCGTCCTGATTCGGCAGAGCGGAGCATGGGAGCCGACTTCCCGATTCACGGGCGCGTTTTGGGAAGTTTTCAAGATCGTCACGGCATTCACTTTGGCGCATTCGCTTACGCTGACGCTGGCGGCGCTCGAAGTCGTGGCGCTTCCATCCAGGCTGGTCGAGTCGGCAATCGCCACTTCGGTCGTGCTGGCGGCGATCAACAACGTGTTTCCGCTGATCGGAGGACGCCGCTGGATCATCGCGTTCGTCTTCGGCTTGATTCACGGCTTCGGTTTTGCGAGCGTTCTGGCCGATCTGGGCTTGCCGCGAGAGACGCTGCTGGTGGCGTTGGTGGCTTTCAACGTCGGCGTCGAGGCGGGACAACTGGCCGTCGCGGGCCTGTTCCTTCCGCTGGCCTGGCGATTGCGGAGCACCTGGTTCTATCGCCGGGTTGTGCTTTTCGCCGGATCGCTGGCGATCGTCGCTCTCGCATCCGTCTGGCTGATCGAGCGCGCGTTCAATCTGAAGCTGCTGGCATGAACGAGGAGACCATGGGCCCGATGAGTCAGCGGTGTCGCCATTCCCGGAACGATGCGTACCGCCGGCCGGCCGAATTGCGCAGACGGAGGCGCGCATTTGTTTGTCTCCTGGGTGGCGCCATTCTGTGGGCGGCGATCTTTGCGCCGGCATTCGGGGGGCCGTTTGTGCCTTCGTCGGACGACGAAGTCGTGGAACGCTTGCCCTTCAATCCGGCCGACCCGTTGATGCGCGAACTCAGGCAGTTGCGTTTCGATCTGGCACGCAATCCAGACGATCTTCAACTCGCGCTTCGCACCGCACGAAGATACATCGATTTGGGGCGTGCCACCGGCGACCCGAGATACGGCGGCTACGCCCAGGCCGCGCTCGGGCCGTGGTGGCAACTCGATGTCCCTCCGCAAGAAGTTCTGTTGCTGCGCGCCACGCTGCGCCAGCGCGTGCATCAGTTCGACGCCGCGCTGGCGGATTTGTCGAGTTTGCTGACGCGCAACCCGCAAAACGTCCAGGCACGCCTCACCAGGGCCGCCATTCTCCAGGTGCAGGGCCGATTTGAAGCGGCGAGGGACGAATGCCGGGCCCTGCCAAATCGAGCCGGAGATCTAGTGTGGGCGGCATGTCTGACCGGCGTCAACGGCGTCAACGGCCGCCTGCACGAGAGTTACCGGCAGCTCAAGGCCACGCTCGACCGCAACCCTTACGCCCAGCCGGAAGTGCGCGGCTGGATGCTGACGGGACTTGCCGAAATGGCCGCGCGGGCGGGGATGAAGCGCGAGGCCGAGGCCCACTTTCGTGAAGCGCTTGCCCTCGATGGTTCGGACATTTACCTGCTCAGCGCCTTCGCCGACTTCCTGCTCGATCACCACCGCGGCGGGGAAGTGGTTGCCTTGCTCAAGGACAAGACCCGTGCCGACGGGCTGCTGCTGCGCTGCGCAATAGCACTGAAATTAAAAGGGTCGAGCGAATTGCCCGGCCAGTTAGCGCAATTGCGGGATCGCTTCGACGCCAGCCGGAGGCGGGGTGACCGGGTGCATTTGCGCGAGGAGGCGCGCTTTACGTTGCACCTGCTCGGCGACGCAAAGAGTGCATTGAATCTGGCCCGGGAAAACTGGGCGGTGCAGAAGGAGCCGGCGGACTTGCGCATCCTTCTTGAATCAGCCCTGGCGGCCGGCGACAAGGCAACGGCCGTGGCAGCACGACAATGGCTCCTGGCCACCGGCCTCGAGGACACCCAGATCGCGCATCTCGCGCAAGCCGTGCATCCAAATTAGGAAGACCGGCGCACGCCACAGGGCGATGGCCGCCGCCACCAGCACCCCCAGGCGACGAAACATCGATGAAATCAACGGAGGCGACATCATGGTTGTCCCCGTCTGATCAGGGATCAGGGGTTAGGAATCGGGGGTCCCTTGTTCCGCGATCCCTGGTCCTACGCATGCGCCGGACCGGGCGATCCGGAAATCGGTATCTGGCAGACACGGAGCGGAGAACGGCCTCCGCGAGCGGGGGCCGTTCCGATTCGATCGTTGGAACGCTAAGGGATATTCGGTACCGTAGGTACGTTGATACCACCGTGCCCCTGGAGCAGACCCTGGTGGGCAGGAGCCAGGAACGGGAACCGGTCGAGAAAGTCTTTGTCGTTGACTTCAACGCCTTTGGCGAGGCCGGCAGCCGGGTTACCCGCGACGATCAGGCTGATCAGCACAGTGTTCACATTCACCTGGTGGCGGTTCGGCGCAGACCCACCGCCAAGGCGCCGGCCGTTGGGGAAGCTCGAATTGACGGCCGCGTCGAGGGTGATGACGTCACCCGTGAAGCCGTCGGCGACCGGGATCGGCCGACCCAAGTTGATGGCACTGATGATGTCGAAGCGCGGACCCTTGAGCGTGGCAACCTTGGCGGGAGGGAAGAGCGCCGGAAGGGACGCGTAGATGCCGAGCGCCTCGGCATCGCGCACCAGCACCGGGAACAAGATGTCGGCGCCGAAGTTGGTCACGTCGTGGAGGGGGCTGCTGTGCAGATAGAGTGTCTGACGCTGCGTCCCAACGAGACCGGCGTTGAAGAGCGGCAGCGCGTTTCGGCCAACCTGCACGAACTCTCCGGACCCCTTGACGCCCGTGATGATGTTGCCGGTATCGACGGTCTGCGTTTTTTCTCGGCTAATGCTTGAATGCACCCGCAGCAGACTGTCGGTCGAGTTGGTCCTGAGCACGCCGTTGTGCGGGATGCCGCGCGGGAAGAGCTCGTCGATCGGGATCTCGAGGGCGATCGAGAAGAGGTTGAAGCCCGTGAACACGTCTGTGGGGCTGCCGGGCGGCCGGTCGCGCGCGCCGGGAATTCCGGCGAGGTCCGTTTTGTGCAGGTTGACCAGGTCGAAGATTCCCTTCTCATCGAGCTGATAGGGATCGTCGAACTGACCGGCGATGATCCGCCCGCCGTTTGCAAGAGGGTGGATGAAGGTGTCGACGAAAGGCTGATCGTAGAGACCCACTTCACGACTCGTGGGATCGCCGGTCTGGTAACCCTTGAAGGGAGCGAGACCGTAGATGAGCCGATCGGTCTGCGGGCCGTGGTTGTTCGGGAGGACAGGGAGATTACTGCCCAAGACGACGGCACCGTCGTGATCATCGCGATCGTCGTCGTCATCCTCGCCGCGGTGGCCGTTTTCCGAACCGGCGATGCGCGTGACCTTCATGGTCTCAGTGCCGCCGGTGAGCTGCCACAGTAGCTCGTTGCCGCCGCCCAGAGGATCCGTTGGGCTCGGAGCCGTTTCGCGCTCGAGCTTGTTCGTGAACTCGACGCGGTAAACGACCTCGTCCTTCAGGCTCTTGCCCTTTGCAATATGGAACTCGTAGCGGTAGCCGTTGCACGCACGCAAGCCCTGGTTGCCCTGACCCGGTTCGTGGAGCGGGTTGAAGTTCATGACCAGATAGAGCTTGTCGTGCGGGAAGTCCGACACCCACGCGTAGGTGTCGGTGTTGTCGGCGCAAGGCTCGTTGAGGACGGACAGCGCCTCTCGATGGCTGGACGCCTGGGCCGGGGCGGCGGAAATACCCGCAACGACGAACCCGAGCGCCACAGCGCAGAGAATTCGGCCAAAAAGGAATTCGAAACAAGGCTTTGCAGGCTTCATTTTTATCTCCCAGATGGAAAGTTTGGTTTTGTAGCGCAATTGTAGCGCGATGGCAGGTTGTTATACGTAAACAGGGATCACGCTGGATTCAGTCTCTCGCCAAACGCTGGGCTGTTGCGCCCTAAATCCGCAAAATTCCGCTTGCTTCGCCGCAGGGGATTAAAAGGGGACGCTACCCTTTTTCAGCGTCCTTCCTCGGTCGTCCCCGTGCTCGA
>CAYNFN010000310.1:0-5562 GCA_964396485.1 uncultured Alcaligenaceae bacterium | reverse complement strand
GTGGCGAGGCTGCGCCAGCAAGCCGACATCGAGGCACGGCGCAAGCGGCGCTTTCGGATCACGACCCAATCGCGGCAGGGCCAATTGGTATTTCCCAACTTGCTCGAACAGCGCTTCGAAGTGAGCCGGCCTGATCGGGTCTGGGTGGGCGATGTCACCTTCATCCCCACGCGCGAGGGTTGGCTTTACCTGGCCATCCTGCTCGACCTGTTCGGTCGGCGCGTGGTGGGCTGGTCGATGCGGCACTTGCTCGATACGCAGCTGGTCCTCGATGCACTGAAAATGGCTCTTCTCAGCCGGCGCCCGCGACCCGCTTTGATCCACCACACGGACCGGGGCCGTCATTACGTGATCGGTGCGTATACGCAATTGATGAAGGTCCATGGCATGCGTCCGAGCATGTCCGCCAAAGGCAACTGCTACGACAACGCCTGTGCGGAGAGTTTCTTCAGTTCGCTTAAGAACGAACTCGTTCACTTCCACAACTTCAAGACCCGAGAGGAGGCCAAGGCCGCTATCTTCGAATACATCGAGATCTTCTATAACCGGCAACGCCTGCATCAAGCACTCGACTATGTGTCCCCCGTCGAGTTCGAAAGGCGTGCAGGTGTATCCTAAATCCCTGTCCACTGAATCGGGGCTACCTCAACCTGACCCCTCAGGTGTGACCCCTCAGGTGACCCTTGCTACGGGGAGTGACTCTGATCTTGCTATCCCCCTGCCCACCCTTCAACTTCCACCCCCCCTGCTCCTTAACTAACCGGAACAGATACGGGGCCGGCACGTCAAAGGCTTCCGTGGGGGTGCCAGCCGCGCTTTGACAAGCTCTTTAGCAACCTTCTCCAAGCTAGTGATGACCGCGGAAGGGATCGCGGTCTCATCGATTTCTGTCTTCGCCTGGGTCAGTCTGCCCTTATCAAACACAAGCGTCGCCTTGTTTGATGCTAGACAGTTGTAGGGCCGGACCGACATCTTCCTGGTGGGATCCGGCAGGTACAGAAGCTTGGTCTGCAATCCGCCTTTGTTGTCGGTGTATACCAAGAGAAATGGCGCGGAACGGTAGTATCTGAACCCGCGAGCAGCTTTGTCCGCGGCTGCGTTCAGAACTGGCTCTACTTCCAGCCCCGCACACCCAATCAGCGAGGTGACAGACAATGTCATAGTCACAACGTTTATAACCTGCATCCGACTCTCCACCGTTGCTGTGCAGATGACTCCGGCCCACGCCCCACGAGTCAATCAAGGGGCGAAGCACTCATGCGATGAGTTTCCGAGAAACCTCTCGTCATAGCATTTGTAGGGATGAAGGTAGCTTCTACGCCACGCCTTGCACTTTGCATTGTCGCCGGCCTCGCAGGCGGTAATGCTGCAGACGGGTATGGACGTGGTCGACATTGTCATGGAGAGCGGCTGAAGCTGTGAGTAGCCCTCGGAAGTGATTACAACCTGGTAGATCCCCGTTAGCGTAGTGAGCGGTTCTGCTAATGGCTTGCACAGGAAGTTCGTTCGGTGTCCCGGTCCTTTGCCTTTTTCTTTGGGCACCTGCATACAGGGGGGGTCGGCACCCCGCAAGAGCCTGGGATCTGCTTGCGCCTTAGTTTCCACCAGAGCGATCTGGTCCTCATCACCCTGAAACTCTGCGTCAACCACTTCCAGATCTTTTTCCTTGGCCGACACGGGCACAGTAACGATTGCGGCCACAGCAATAGCGATAGAGCACAACAGGCCGGGCAGCGTCTTCATACGTTCCTCCTTACGATACAAGTGATACGTGATCCGAAACACCTCAATGGTGGAATTCCAGTGAGCCGATGAAGCTTAGGTGCCAGCGCGCGAGGCTTTTCCTCGGGCCCGGTGTCGGACAGCTTGATGCACGCACATCACCCGACGGACCGGTTGGATTGGGGGCTTGCCAGGCCGAATGCGGGCGCCGAGTGCAGTAATGCGTCTGTTCATGGGAGAACCAGGGTCAAACGGGCGAACGCTACCTGCTCGGTTGCAAACCGAGTCGCGATCGGACTTGTCGGTGTGAAGCGAACCCGCTCGTCGAACAGATTGCTAACCCCGAAGGACAGCTTTCCGCGTCGGCGGGGCAACCGGATGTCCGCGGCGAGGTCAAACGTCCAGAAGTCACTGTCCGCATCGAATACGTCGACGCCGTTCTGCAGCCGCCCCGCTTGGGACACGTACGTCGCTCCCAGCTTTGCAGACAGCCAGCCGTTCGGGAATACCCGAATGGCGAGAGGCACAATGTAGGTGTCGAGATCTACGATGCCTTCCGGTGCGAACACCTCTGGGCGCTGTAGCCTTTCGTAGAAAACGTCCAGAGACAGGGAAAGGGACCAAGTCGGCAGTAGGGGGCGCTTGCTGTTCCGAGGTATCGCCACGTAGCCATAGGCGCGCCCCAATTGCTCCTCCCAGGTGAAGTAGACGGGCGTAGGGAGGAACAATGGCACGTCGATCTCGCGCGCCATGTACTCGAGGCCTACAAAGACGTTGCGACTCAACCGCTGATCTAGTCCGACGCCGTACTGCCTTGACAAGCTGCCAACCCCGTCATCCCAGTACTGGTTGAATCCGGCAATTTGCGTGGGTTCTAGGGTCTGATTCGAGACGGTCTGCCGCCGCGTTGCCTCGAAAGCCGCGAGACGTAAAGTTGTTCCGGGCAGGGGCGTCAACATGAGTCCGATCTTCGGCGACGTCTCGTTGAGCCGTTGCCCGAGCACCTGTTCCGACGTGCTAGTCACGGCTGCCTGCACGACGGCAATCCCGGACGGGTCGGATAACCGAGCATAGGAGTAAGTGTTGGTGAATGCCGCTTCTTCGGTAGTGGCCGATGCGGTGAATGTCTGCCGACCTTCCCAGTAACTCGCTCCAGCTGTTATTCCGAAACGCGCGTCCGAGAAGGAGTACTGCGCTTCGACGCTGGAAGATTCACCGTCGAGCGGGTCGTCCAAGCCTCCGACGGACAACACTTCTTCATAGCTCTGCGTGCTGGCGTTGAGGAGTAATTGTGTCTTGGGGCTGTGCTCATACCGGACCCCGAAACGGAGGCTTGAGATCTGTTCCTCGATATGCAGCGGAAGACGGCCGACCGGGTCGAAGTCGAATGCCACAACTCCCCGTTCTGAGCGACTTTCCGAAAGTTCGGTTTGGAAATAGATGCGATCCGTTGCGCGCACCTGCGCGAAGGCGTCCCACGCATTCTGTTCGAGGGTCTTGTCATGACTGAATCCATCAGTGCGGAAGTAGCCTTGCCCGATACTGAGGGAGACATTGTCCCAGGCGGCTGCAACGATAGCTTGATCCCCGAGAGTGCCTTGCGTCGCAGCCAACGCGTCCAGGAAAAAGCGGGCGCCGGACCGCTCAAAAAGGGGCGTATATTCGGCGAACGCCGTGCGAACCGGGCTGGCGGCTCGGACGAAGGTCGCCCTGGGAAGCGCAGACGGAAATGCAGCCGCTGGCCCGCGAAAAGGAGAAACGGGGATGATCCCGATGGGCGACCGCAGCAACGCTTGGAGGAACTGGCTCTCGCCGGTCCTTTCGGCACGAGGAATGTCCTCATAGGCCTCAGCGAGGAAGTAGTTTGCCGAGTAGCTGTGAGGATCAAAGGTGAGCGATTTCGATGCTTCGATGAGAGCTAGCTGTTCGAATCCGACGTCTTTATACACCCCTGCAAGGCTGACTAGACGAGATCCCCGATCTTGATCGAGTGAGAGCTGAGACCTATATACCGCCCGGTTATCATTGAGCTTGAAGGACGTTTGCAGATCATCTAAAGCCTCCACCGGTCGGTTCTGCGTCTGCTTGAGGATGGCGTGGTAGAACCACGGCGTGGGGTCATTTTGGTCGAGGTCTTTGGCCAGGCCGAATTGGGTCTCGGCGAGCTGGTCTCGTTCCTCGGTGTTCTCTTCGTAGTAGGCCTTCCCCACGTAGCTCCTGAGTAGCGAGTTGGTCGGGTCGAGGGCGACTGCAATCTCGAGTTGTTCCCGGCCGTCCGCGAGTTTGCCGTCGCGAATGATCGCCAGACCCAGACCTAGCCGTGGCAATGGGTCGGACGAGTCCCTCTCAATTGCGACCTCGAAGTCAGCGCGGGCCGCTTTGGTTTTGATCTGCGCCAGGTGTACGAAGCCCAGAACCGTGCGGGCGCGGCTCTCGGTGGAGTTGGCGTCCACTGCCGCGCGGGCGGCGATTTCGGCGTCCTTGATACGACCGAGAGACATCAAGAGCTCGGAAACCCGCGCATTGGTTACCGAGCTGTTCGGTTCGAGAGCCTGGGCCTTTCGGGCGCTCACCAACGAATCTTCCAGCTTGAAAGATGCCTGCTGAGCGTAGGAAAGCGCGAGCCAGGCACGGAAGGAATTCGGCGAAGCGGTGGTTGCCGCGGTCGCCGCTTCGATTGCACCGGCCTTGTCGTTCCTGGCGATGCTGATGATTGCGCGCAAAGCGTTACCGTCCCCGCGCCCGGGATCGAGTGCCACCGCTTCGTCCACTTCGCGCTGCGCTTCGTCAACACGTCCCAGGCGCAGCAGAACTTCCGCCCGCTGCGTCAGGCAGGTTTGATCCAGAGGCTTGGGCAGGCTGCGGCATTGCTCCGATGCCGGCAAGTCGACCTCCGCCGTCGCATCGCTGAGGGGCGGGTAATACAGCACCCATTGCACCGCATCGGCTGGCTTGACTAGCAGTTTGACGGCCGGGGGTTCACTGCCGCCGATCGTAAGGACCTGGCCGCTGGAGATCGATTGGGCCGGGAATATGTTGGCGCCGGCACCCGCCGCCAGGACCTTACCCTCGAATACCGAAAGCTCGGTGTTCTCGCAGCGCATCGCCACCAGAAACTCGGTGCCTTCAACCGCGGCGTTGAGGTGCGGCGTGTTGACCTTGAACTTGCGTGGAAACCGGGTGATGAAGTAGCCGGCGCCGCAGGTGTATGCACCGGCAGCCGCCGGCAGCACGTCCTCCTGAGTAAACTCGACCAGGGTTTCTTCCGCGGTCTGGCTGATGGCAATGTTGGTGTTCTGGTCGACCCGGACCAGGGTTTCCGGCTGAATGAACAGCGCCGCGCGGCTGCGCGCGCCGGTGCGCAACCGGTCCCCCTCGCATAGCGTGGTGTCGAGGCGGGTGACCCTGGACCAGTCGTTCTGGCGGGCCCGAAGTACTTCTATCGAGCCCTGGATCGAAACTACGCGGGCAACAGGAGAACTACAGGCGGCCGAAACGTCTGCAGCAAAAACGGGTATCGCGCTTGTCGTTATAAGAAAAACAAACAGCAGCAGGAGGGGCAAAAACCCCCGGGAATTCCCCTGCAGCGCGATCCAACGAAACCTTTGCATCTTCTACCCCCTCCCAAGGGTTAAAAGACTTCAGGTACGACGATCGACTACTGATCAAAAATAGACCCTTCTTTGGAGGAACACAACATGCATTTGGTCTTCGTACCTCCGTGGGGTGACAAACGCAGCCGCCACCCGGGCAGTCGGGTCCTCAGTCCACTTTCAGGGCACCGTCGCGAAGCATCGCTCCGGATTCCAGTACGCGCACGTAAAACGCCGACGGGCCGTC
>CAYNFN010000309.1:0-9928 GCA_964396485.1 uncultured Alcaligenaceae bacterium | reverse complement strand
CGCACCGTGGCGCTTGGACAGCCGCTCGCCGTCCGCACCCAGGATCATCGGGATATGCCCGAACTTCGGCACCGGCGCGCCGAGCGCATTGAAGATGTTGATCTGCCGGGGCGTGTTGTTGACGTGATCGTCGCCGCGGATAACGTGGGTCAAGTTCATGTCCCAGTCGTCCACGACCACACCGAAGTTGTAGGTCGGCACCCCGTCACCACGCAGAATGACCAGGTCGTCGAGTTCCTGGTTGCCGATCGCAATGTCCCCCTTGACCAGATCGTCCCAGGCCACCTCGCCGTCGTCGGGATTGCGAAAGCGGATCACCGGCGTCACGCCTGCGGGAGGTGTTTTGCCCTTGGCGTTTTCGGGGCGCCAGCGGCCGTCGTAGCGCGGCTTCAGGCCCTTCTTGCGTTGCTCCGCGCGCATCGCGTCGAGTTCTTGCTTGCTGGCGTAGCAGTGATACGCCTTGCCTTGCTCCAGCAGCTTCTGCGCAACTTCCTTGTATCTGCCGAGCCGCTGCATCTGGTAGAACGGCCCTTCGTCGTAATCCAACCCCAGCCACTGCATCGCATCCAGAATCGCCTGCGTGGAAGCCACTGTTGAGCGTTCGGTGTCGGTGTCCTCGATGCGCAGGATGAACTTGCCGCCGGTCTTGCGCGCGTACGCCCAGGAGAACAGCGCGGTGCGTGCGCCGCCGATGTGCAGATAACCGGTCGGGCTGGGGGCGAAACGGGTGCGGACCATCGGAAAACTGCTGCGGGGAAAAGGCGGTATTGTACGCGAGCGACCGGGGCAAAATTGGGGCCGCCAAATTGACCCGCAACGTCGCGCTATGGTTAAATTGCGCCCTCTCGCGCGGGTGGTTAGCTCAGCGGTAGAGCACTGCCTTCACACGGCAGGGGCCACTGGTTCGATCCCAGTACCACCCACCAAGCACCCTCCCGTTTCCCACCCGCTTCGCGTCTCGATCCAATCGAGGCGTTACGGGCCGAATAGACGCATAGTGCGGGGTCGGCGCCATGACCCTGCTTTTCGCTCAGTCCTGAGTCCAGTTTTTCCGGCAACAGATCGTCTTATCATTGAACCACGCACGCGGCGTTGCTACCGGAGGCGGGCCCGCCTCCGAATCCCGGCATATTGTCGGAGACGCCTCGGTCCAGCGGCACCCGATTCGGCTGGGTATCGATGTTCTGCGCATACCCGAACTGACCAGCCGAAAACAGTTGCTGACCGCCTTTGTTGGTCACGCTAATCAGGCCGTCGGAGACGTCGAAATGCAGACCGTCATCCGGCACTTGCCCCAGTTTGTTGCGGATGTTCTGGCAATTACCCTCGCATAACTGGGCGCCAAATTGGGTGCCGCGTATACCGATGGTGGCAATGGTGGTGCGCATCTCATAGGAGTTCGGTTTGCGCTTGCCCACCAGTCCCGTAATGGTGCGCAAGCCCCCCTTGAGCAGGCTGAAAATCGCGGAGTCCTTGCCGGATGCGTTCTGCTCGAAGGTGAACGATTCTATGCGCAGTTGCGTGTTCGGTCGCAGCGTAACTTCGCCGCCATCGGTGAACTTGACCCGCGCATAGGTATCCGTGGCAGTGGCCAGCAGGTCACCGGCCTCGACCTTGGATTTCGGAGCAAGGATTTTCGAGGAGCCGTCCGCTTTACGCAACACCAATGCGCCACTGACGTGCGTGACTTCGCCGGCCGGCGCAGCCAAAGCTCCCGGACCGAGAAGGATCAGCGCGACCAGCAGCGCGCTACATGGCGCAAGCCGGCAAGGCCTTCTTGGGCTTGCTGTCATTTTCCCCACCTTCCGTATCTGCGCCTTCTTCGGACTCTGTCTCTTCTTCCGTGTATTCCGTATTCGCATCGCCACCGGACTCAGCCAGCGAAGCCGCGTAGATGATGCTGTTGTCCACTTCGATCAGTGGCAGTCCAGGTTCGGCGATTCCACCTCCGAGTACAACGGTGTTCCCGAACAGACCCTGGTTGGTTCCCGGGTCAAGCAGCGGATCAGAATCGAGAACGACGCATCCGGTGCAACTTTGCGCGGTCACCGTCAGACTGCCCGGCGGCGCCACCATGCTCGCATCTGCATTGGCACCCGTGCCCGGGTTCATGGTGATGAGGTTGGACGCGGTCACTATTGCGTTGCCGGTCGTGGCTTCGATCACCGCAAAGCTGTTGCTGCCGCTGCCACCGGTCAGGGTTATGTTGGCGCCGCTCACCGTCACGTCGTCGCCGGATATCGTGGCGCCGGCGTTGTTTGCCGAGCCTCCCGTGACCACGATGTTCCCGGTGGCGGAAACATGCAGGTTAATCGGGTCGATGCTTGCCGCGTAGGCGCCTGCCGTGACGTTCACCGAGCCGACGGTCAAGTCCATGGTTCCGGCAGACTGCAATTTCGCCGGCCCGTTGGTGCCGTCGAGGACCAAGCTTGGGGTATTGACATTCAGGCTGGTGGTCGCATCCACCAGAGATTGGGCACTGGTAGACGAACGCAATGTCACGCCGTTGTCACCGAAGAGGATGAGGTTGGGCGCACTCAGCGTCTGGCCGTCGACGGCGATCGAACCGGAGGCGGCCAGTTTCAGCGTGTCCTGCGCGCTGTAGCCCTGCTGTTGAATGAGGAAGTCGCCCTGATGAGCGAGGGCTAGTTGCTGATAGTTGCCGCCCACGTTCCCGCCGCTCTGCGTGAAATTGCTGCTCACCGACAGGCCGCCGGTGCCGTTGAGGCCGCCGCCCGAAAGGTTCAGTACCGATGCAGTGACGGCGCCCGGGCCGGACAAAGTGCCGCCGTTGACGTTTACGACGCTGCCGGTACTGATGCTGGACAGACTGCCGCTCAGATTGGTCGTCCCGCTGGATACGTTGATCGTCCCCTGATTGTCCAGATTGCCGGAGACAGTGCTGTCGCCAAACGTCAGGGTTCCCGCATTGGTCAGATTGACGCCCAGCGTTGCTCCCGAATCAATCACCAGCAGCCCGTTATTGGTCAATGTACCGCCGCCCGACGCCGGGAGGAACTGCGCAGCGGTGTCGTTGGCCCAGATATGGGTCTGCCCGGCCCCGCCGAAGTTGACGCCGCCGCTCAAGATGTGCGTACCGCGCGAGAAACTGATCTCCGCGCCCGCATCCGCAATGAAACTGGTGCCCCTGTGCGTCGCACTGCCAGGTCCGGTAAACCCTGCATCAAAGGCAAGCTGTCCTTCTTGGGAGCGCACCGAGCCGGCCGTGTTGGCCTGCACCGCGAGGTCAAAAGGCTGCGCGCCGAGCTTGGTAATGCCGCCGAGGAAATTCGCCGTGGAAGCCGCGCCGGAAACGCTGTTGATCCCGAAGAACGAAGAGCTGATCGCGCTGGTGTCCAAGGTCGTGAGCCCGTTCACCGAGAGCACCGCTCCGTTGGACATGTCGAGCCAATCAACGCCACCGAAGTTCAACGCGCCGTTGATGGTCATGGTGCGGCCGTCGAGCTGCTTGAGTCCTCCGCCGAATTGCGCGCTCGCGGCGGCGAAGGAGCCCGCACCGCTCACCGTGCCGCCGCTCCAGGAGAACTGCCCGCCCACGTCCACATTACCGCCACCGGACAGCGCGCCACCGGACAGGCCGAACCCTCCCGTAACCGAGAGCATCGCCCCGCTGTCGACCGACAATGCCCCGCTGCTGATATCCAGCGTGCCAACGGAGGAGTTGGCGCCCAAGGTAACGTCGCCGCCGGTGACACCAACGTCGCCCGCGCCGTTGACCGAGCCGAGCGTAAATGTGCCCCCCACGAAATCCAGCAAGGCTCCGGGGGCAACGTTGTAGCTGCCCGTGCCTGTGTCCCCGCTATTGAGCGCAAGTGTGCCGGTCGCAACGTTGACCGTTCCCTGGTTGTTGAGCACCGCACTGACGGACGTGGACCCGAGTGTCAGCGTCCCGAAATTGGTGAGCTTTGTGCCAGTCGTCGCGGCAGTGACCGTCGTCGTGAGGGAAAGAAGACGCAAAGTCCATTCGTCGCTCGTGGGCAAAACAAAATCCGAAGCCAGGAAAAGGTTTGGCGCCGTGACATTCACATTGCCCGAGTCAGTCGTGAAAGAGGTGTTCGAGCCCACTCTGACCGAAGTCGGCGCAGACAGACTGATATCGCCGGTCGCGGACAAGCTGCCGGCTGTCAGATCCACGCTTCCCGCGCTAACAGTGCCAGCCGCGACCGTGACCGCACCGGTCTGCGCAATGACGGTCCCCAAGGTGACATTCACACCTGCAGAAACTGTTACGCTGTCGCCGCTAATCCGCGATAACGCATCGGCGATGACGTCGCCGCCGCTGGAGTTCACGACGATAGTGCCTCCGCCGGTATCCGA
Organism: uncultured Alcaligenaceae bacterium; assembly: GCA_964396485.1. Lineage (GTDB taxonomy): Bacteria > Pseudomonadota > Gammaproteobacteria > Burkholderiales > JACQAP01 > JACQAP01. Next base: position 5,590 of record CAYNFN010000309.1, on the reverse strand, counting down.
GCCGATCGCCGACGGGTTGGTCGATGCAGAAGTAAGCGTCACGTTGCCGCTCGCCTGAATGTTGACGTTGGCATCCTGTCCGTTGACTGCGCCGATCAAAGCAAACGCCGGATAGGGATTATCTTCGGAGCCGATGCCGCCTGCGCCAGCGTTCATGGCGAGTGTGCCGGTGTGGAGGGTTATGTCGACAGGCTCAGTGTCACTGCCGATTGCCGCCAGCGAGCCGGGAGCGGAGGCGCCCGTCAGTTTGGTTTCGCCTGATACCCAAATATCTTGCGTGAGGGCGGTCATCGATGCGACCGCATCAACGCCACCACCACCCTGGAGAGTCAGGCTGTTGACGCGGATAGCGCTGGTGCCAATAAACTGCGAACCCGAATCAGCGCTGAGGTTCGTCTCGGCAACTGTGCCCGCCCCGCCGATCAAACTGATGCCTATGGTTCCGGTAATCGTCTGATTCCCGCCGCTTTCAATGCGAGTGGAGTTGTCCGTGCCGGACGCCCCGCCCGTCAGGCTGATTCCTCCCGAGGTACCCGTAAAGGAAATCGTCTGGTCAAATCCGTCGGCGGAAGAGATCTCTGAAAAATTGCCGGTGCCGAATGTCCCGCCTGTAAGCGTAATTGAACCGCCGTTGTTGATCGTGAGTGATTGTGTACCGTCCGCGGAAATCTCGGCAGGCGCGTTGCTGCTTGCGCTGCCACCCGTCAGGCTAATGCCCTCTGCGCCGATCGTCTGGGTACCGGAACGGGAAAAGATACGTGCGTATGCGTCGGCCGCGCTCCCACCTTTAATGTTGATGGCGCCGGAGACATTGATGAACTGGCTTCCCGTTACACTGCCGGGGAGATCGCCGCCTTGATTGACGATATCCGCGATATTGAAATTCGAGGCGCCAGCGACCAGGTCGATAGATTGGGCGTTGATCCGCTGCGCCCCGCTTTCGCTTGCGATAAATGCGAGGTTGCTGCTGAAGCTGAACCGGTCCGGGCCTGCAGCTCCGTTGCCACCGGTACCGCCGGCGACTGTGATGGCCGGTGCTCCGTTGATGGATTGCCCGACGCCATCGATTGCAGCTTGGTAAATGCCGGCAAACTGGCGCATGCCGACACCACCCGCCTTAACATCCAGAGTGGCGCCCGAGGTTAGAAAGTTGATCGTCTGCGCGCCGTTGTAGTTTTCTATGATGGCAAAATTGTTATGGTCGCTGGTGGTTCCATTCTCGCCGCCGCCAATCAACTGCAAGCCGCCGGGACCGCGAATAGTGATGATTTGTCCAGCATCGCTGCGGATGCCGGCAAGGTTCTCGCTTCCCGAGGCGCCGCCTTTTACAAGAACTGATCCGGCGTCAATCGTCTGCAGCCCGGCTTGGGAGTACAAGCTCGCACATGCCGGCAGGCAGTCCATCTGATCCAGGTTGAAAGAAGCGATAGCGGGTGCTGTCCCACCGACAAGTGAGAGAGTCCCCGTGGTTGTAATACTCTGCGTGCCGGTGTCTGCCACAATGTTAGCGATGGCGCCGTTCTGGGTCCCACCCTGGATGACTATGGATCCCGCTTCACCCCCGAGACCGGCAGTAATGGTCTGTGCCGACGTTGAGAAGCTATAAATCTCCGCGTGGCCGCCGCCCCCCTGCACCAAGATTTCGTTGGCGCCGCTGCCGTGCACAATGATCGACTGCGATTCGGCCTGGGCGATTTTTACCCCCGGCGCAAATTGCCCAGCGTTGATGATGGCAAAGCCACCATCGCCGAGGATTCGAAGGCCGGCAGAGTCGGCCACTTCAATGATCTGCGTGCCGTTGCTGGTAATGAACGCAGCAGCGTCCGCGAATCCACCCTGCTCCGGCCCACCCGTCGCGCCGCTGTTTCGAACCGTGAGCCCGTATCCGTCTGCATCTGCGCCGGTGGTGTGGATGTGCTGCGTACCGGCTGGTGAGAATATTCCGGTGCTACTCTGGCTCGGTAGTGCTGTGATCGAGAGCGACTTCGCGGTGATGTCCTGGATACCCGCGGAATTTCCGTTGCCGTTCCCGATGATGATTCCGTACGAATAGACGGCGGCGTCGAACACGAATCCGTCCGCGTCCGCGTTCGGATTGCTTGGGTCGAAGAACTTCGCCGGACTCCCATTCGACGGCAGCACACCTCCGGAAATGACGATATTTCCGGTTCCGGTGATGGTCTGATTCCCACTGGAGAATATTTCGCCGTGGCTGCGACCACCCGACGTGCCGCCGATCACCTGAAGATTGCCGGCACCAAAATTTATCGTCTGCGAGTACGGTTGATCCAGTGGGTCCGTAGCGCGATCCATTGCGATCGATGCGTAGTTGCCGGTGCCGGCCCCGCCCTGGATAAGAATGCCGCCGGTAACCGCGTTACCCGTAGTCGTGACTTTTTGGCTTCCACGGCTGAAAAGGGCTGCTTCATTGTAGGCGCCACCGCTGCCGCCCTGAACCAAAATGCTGGCGGCGGTGATGTCCTGCAATACCGTGACCGAATCGCTGCCCTCCTGGAAAGCGCCAATCAATGCGCACGCACTGCCGGAACCGCATTGAAACATCGCCTGCCCAGCGTCTGGCGCCGAACCGGCGGTGACACTCAACAGCCCGGTCGTCGAAATTTCTTGCGTACCTACCTGCCCAAATATCCAGGCATTACCGAAATTGCCCGCGCCGCCTTGAACGGTGATCGCGCCGGAATGCGTGCCTGTGCCTGCGGTTATCGACTGGTTGCTACCCTCAATTACCGCCGCGTTTCCTTGCCCACCGCGAACGAGGAGTTCGTTTAGGCTCTCAGCACCGTCGATGAGGATTCTCTGCGAGCCATTTTCCTCCCAGGCGGAGCCATTGAAGAACATGCCTCCGCGAATACTCGCCTGACCGGTTTGTCCGTCCACCAGGATCCCGCCGGAGTCCGAGGTCGTGATCTCCTGCTCACTGCGACTGTGTATGAAAACCCCAGTTCCGAATTGATCGCTCGAACCGTTGTTGGTGAGCTCGATGCCCCACCCGTTGACTCCGGATCCCGTGGTGGTGATGATTTGTTCGCCAGTCATGCCGTTATCAATGCCCGCGACCAATCCACCGCTTGCACCATCGATCCGGATACTGTTGGCCGTGATTGTTTGTCCGTTGGCCGCGTTGATCGTGGCCAGGTTGTCGCCAGTTCCAACGCCTCCGGGACCGTTCTCGAGAAGAATGTTGCCGGCAATATTGATTTCTTGGTTGCCTAAACTACCTGTTGCGTTCAGGGCAGCCTGTCCGAAACTCGCGCCAGCCGAAGAGACAAGAAGTCCAGCTCCCGTGGGATTCGAATCGGAGGCCGCCGGTGCAGCGTTGGTCGTCGTGATGGTCTGAAGACCGTCCGTGACCTGAACCCAGACGCCAGGACCCGATGTGTGGACGAGTTGTACGCTGTCCTGCGCGGTGATGGTCTGATCGCCCGATCCGTTCACTGCGACATAGGTGCCGTTGACGAAGTCATTCGGGACCCCGCTGGAGTTAAATATGACATTGGTGCCCGAAAGAATCATTGAGCCGGGATTTACGGTGTTTCCCCCGGGAACGCCCACAACTAGTCCTGTCCCGCTATTACCACCGATAGTGAGATCGCCGCCGGAGGAACCTTGCCCTGCTTGCAGAGTTAGACTGTTCCCGTCCGCAAGGTAAATTGTCGTGTTGGAATTGTTGACAATGTTCGTCCCAATGTTGATTGCCCCGGCCGAGACCGCGCTGAAGGAAACGGGCAGAGGCGTCCCGGGACCACAACAATCCAGGAATCCGAGATTTCCGTCTATGTCGATCGAGCCGGCGTAGATCTCAAAACTCTTGATTGCCGGGTTGAAGTTGGAGGGCGCAGCATCGGCGCTGATCGTTACATTGCCCCACGTAGCGCCACTAACGACACCGTTTGGATCGCCTACCTGAGCGTGCGGCGTGACATAGTTGCTCACGTCGATCAGGCTGATGTCCAGGGAAGCGCCCGGGGTCCACGGCGCGAAACGCACGTAATTCGTATCGGAGGTTCCGCTCGTGATAGTCCCGCGATCGTCAATCTCATTGGAGCGAAATTCGATATTGCCACCGGCGGTGACGCCGTTGGGTATATAGATGCAAGAATCTCCCACGCATGTACTGACAGGATTCGTTATACCGGACCCGGCACGGGACTCAGCATGCAGGTTGCCCCCAGCAAAAAGGCTGTTCAGAGTTCCCGTACCCAACTGCAGGGGCCTGAAGCTGGTGATCCGAAGGTTGCCGCCAACATTTCCTCGGATCAATCCAATGGCGTTTTGCAGATTATCCAGCGTGGCGGAAGCGGCCGTTTGAAGTTCAACGCTATTCGCCGAAACTGGAATACTCACGGTCAAATCACCAACTGTTTGCGTAACACTCAGACTGCCGATTGTCTGATTGAGCGATATCTCTCCACCCGTGGTGATTAAACTGCCGTTGACGGTAAGAGCCCCGTTACCGAACACCAATCCCCCCGACAGGTTCAGTGCGTTGACGAGCGCAGTGGTCACCACGTTGAAGCTGCCGCTCGAAAGGTTCACCAGGTTTGCCGAGATTGCTCCAGAGCCAGCGAATGCTCCGCCGGAAACGGTCAAGCCACCGCTGAACGTTGATGTCCCTGTGACCGACAGCGATCCACCGGAGATCTCCAGATGCTCCGCCGCCAGCAGACTGGCGATCGTGTACGTTCCACTGTCAAGGACCACGAAGGTCCCCCCGCCCAGATCGATCACTACAACATCGCTTAGACCAGGCAGGAAATCGAGATTCCAGTTAACCGGGTCCGTCCAAAGACCGTTGCCCGAAGTGTTATCCCAGCAAATTGTCCCCGCGCAGGTCACCCCACCAAATGCCAGCACCACATTGGAAGGGTTGACCTGATGGCTAAAGCCGCTCGGAAGAATCAACGAAGCAAAGCCACCACTGACGCTCGATGCTGTGATGACCTGAAACGTTTGTCCGTCAATGGGCACGAACCCGCCTAACAATGTCGCGCTCAGTGTCCCGTCAAGCGACGCGGTTCCTGAAACGTTGATGACGTCGAAATCGGTCCCTGCGGTTATCCCCGGAGACTGGATTTCGATATCGATTAGCGACGTAGAGGTAAGCGCCAGGTTTCCGACAACTGCGAGACTGCCCGGAGAGGTACCTGCCCGAATCGTACCGGCATTAGTCAGTGTGCCGATACCGAGGTCGATAGTGCCGGCACCCTGTATGACTCCAGTCGATGAATTGATCAATGAAGCGCCAGCCGTGCTCAACGTCGCTCCACCAACAACGTCGATGATGCCTTCGTTGGTGCCAGATTCAAATGCAGTGATCTGCAGCGTGCCGCTGTCGACGCTGATCGTGCCGCTGTTGTTCAATGCATTCTGAATGGTGGTGGTGCCGCCACCCGCGCTCTTGGTGAAGGTGCCTTCGTTGCTGAACAGTGCCGAGGTGCCGTCATCGCCCCCGCCGAAGTTCTGCGTGAACATGAACCCGTCGAAGTCGGTGTCAAACACCGACTCCGCACGATTGACGATCGTCCCCGAACCCACCTCAGCGCCGGCGTTCAGGTTGATGTTGCCCGCC
>CAYNFN010000308.1:0-2082 GCA_964396485.1 uncultured Alcaligenaceae bacterium | reverse complement strand
AGGGCTGCCTGGCGCTGGAAAACAGTTTCAACAAGGTCGGCCTCGACCACGTGGTGCTGGTCAAAGTGGCCTCCACCGCGGTGCTGGCGGGAATGCTCGGCCTGTCCAGGGAAGCGATCATCAACGCGGTCTCGCTGGCGTCGGTAGACGGCCAAAGCCTGCGCACCTATCGCCATGCTCCCAACACCGGTTCGCGCAAGAGCTGGGCGGCGGGGGATGCCACCAGCCGCGCAGTCAGGCTGGCGCTGATCGCCCGAACCGGCGAGATGGGCTATCCGTCGGTCCTGACGGCAAAGACCTGGGGTTTCTACGCCGTGTTGTTCAAGGGCAAGGAATTCAAATTCCAGCGTCCCTACGGTTCGTACGTCATGGAAAACGTGCTGTTCAAGATCTCCTTCCCGGCGGAATTCCATTCGCAGACCGCGGTCGAATGTGCCATGCAACTGCATCCGCAATTGAAGGATCGTCTCGACGACATCAAGAGGATCACCATCCGCACGCACGAAGCGGCAGTCCGCATCATCGACAAGAAGGGCCCATTGAGCAACCCGGCCGATCGCGACCATTGCATCCAGTACATGGTGGCGGTTCCGATGATTTTCGGGCGCCTGACCGCGGCCGACTACGAAGACAATGTCGCCGCCGATCCGCGCATCGACAACCTGCGCGACAAGATGGTCTGCGTCGAGTACAAGCAGTTCACCCGGGACTACCACGACCCGAACAAGCGCTCGATTGCCAACGGCATCACCGTCGAGCTCAAGGACGGAAGCCGCCTCAAGGAAGTGGTTGTCGAATACCCGATCGGCCACAAGCGCCGCCGCAAGGAAGGCATGCCGGTCCTGGTCGAGAAATTCAAGACCAACCTGGCGCGCCGCTTCCCGGCGAAGCAGCAGAAGGCGGTGCTGGAGCTCTGCCTGGATCCCAGGAAGCTTGCCGCGACGCCGGTCAACAAATTCGTGGATATGATGGTCATCTGATGACTCAGATGCGACCCGCGTTCGCCCTCTTTCTTGGAGTCGTGTTCTTCTCCCCGGCGCGGGCGGATTCCAATCCCATTCAACCCGGCACCTGGGAATTCACGCGCTCGGGCGGCATGGCTGCGAACCTGATCGGCCGCTTCTGCGTTACCGCAGCAGACATCGCCGACCCGATGTCGCCGGTCAACGGCTTCCTTTCTCGCGACCAGAAGAAGCAATGCGGCAACTGGAGGATCGAGTGGCAAGCGGGCCGCGCCCAGTATTCCGGGACGTGCCGCTGGAAGGACCAAATGGTCGAGGTCAGCGGCCGCATCGTTGCCACCGCGGACAGCTACTCCGATATACAGGATCAGAAGAAAGAAGGTTCGGCACCGAGGTCGCCGATCCTGGACATCATCAACGGGCAGCGGCTGGCCCCGTGCCCCAGCTGACTGGTTTTCATCCTGGAGACGCCATGAGCCACAACTTGTTCAACACCCTGCAGGAGTTCTCCCCCACTCCCGGCAAAAAGGCGAAGTTCTATTCGCTGCCTGCGCTGGAGAAGGCCGGTATCGGCAAGATTTCACGCCTGCCGGTTTCAATCCGCATCGTGCTCGAGGCGGTGCTGCGCAATGTAGACGGCAAGAAAGTGGCCGAAGAGCACGTCAGGCAGCTGGCCGGCTGGGTACCGAACGCGCCGCGCATCGAGGAGATTCCGTTTGTTGTTGCACGCATCGTGCTCCAGGACTTCACCGGTGTGCCGCTGCTGGCGGACCTGGCCGCGATGCGCGGCGTAGCCGGCAGGATGGGCAGGAATCCGAAGGTGATCGAACCGCTGGTGCCGGTGGACCTGGTGGTGGACCACTCGGTGCAAGTGGACCATTACGGCAGCAAGGAAGCGCTGGACCTCAACATGAAACTGGAATTCCACAGGAACAAGGAGCGCTACCAGTTCATGAAATGGGGCATGCAGGCGTTCGACACGTTCAAAGTCGTGCCCCCGGGTGTGGGCATCGTGCACCAGGTGAATCTCGAGTACCTGGCGCGCGGCGTCCACGCGAAGAACGGCATTTATTATCCCGACACCCTGGTCGGGACCGACAGCCACACCACCATGATCAAC
>CAYNFN010000307.1:0-3367 GCA_964396485.1 uncultured Alcaligenaceae bacterium | reverse complement strand
CGTGGGCGTACTTGTGCAGCACGTCGAAAGTCGGCGTGCGTTCGCTGTTGCGCCTGCGATTGTTGCGCCACACCGACTCATAGAGGAAGTTGTGGAAGTAGAAGTACTCGAGGTGCTTGAATTCGGCGCGTGCGGCCGAGAACAGTTCCTCGCACACCCTGACGTAGTCCTCCATCGAGCCGCCCACGTCCAGGAACAGCAGCACCTTCACCGAGTTGTGCCGTTCCGGCACCATCTTGATGTCGAGCCAGCCGGCGTTCTTCGCGGTCGAGTGGATGGTGTCGTCCCGATCCAGTTCCTCGGCCGCGCCCTCGCGGGCGAATTTGCGCAGGCGCTTGAGCGCGACCTTGATGTTGCGCGTGCCCAGTTCGACCGAATCGTCGAGATTCCGATATTCGCGCTGGTCCCATACCTTCACCGCGCGGCGGTTGCGCGACTCCTGCTGACCGATGCGAATGCCTTCCGGGTTATAGCCGTAGGCGCCGAACGGCGAGGTGCCGCCGGTACCGATCCACTTCGAGCCGCCCTGGTGACGGCCTTTCTGCTCCTCGAGACGCTTTTTCAGCATCTCCATCAGCTTGTCCCAGCCCCCGAGTGACGCGATCAGGTTCTTTTCTTCCTCCGAGAGCAGCAATTCCGCCTGCCGGCGCAGCCATTCCTCAGGAATTTGCGCCGGTAATCCCTGCGGCGCCGCAGTGATACCCTTGAAGTAGGCACCGAAGACGCGGTCGAACTTGTCGTAATTCGACTCGTCCTTCACCAGGCAGGTACGCGCGAGATAGTAGAACTCGTCGAGGCTGCCGGACGTGACGTGCCTGGCGAGCGCCTCCATCAGGGTCAGGTACTCCTTCACCGAAGCCGGCACCCCGCCTTCTCGCAGCTTCAGAAAGAAATCAGTGAGCAAAACGAACCTCTTTCAACACGAAGGGTCACGAAGGAAAAATATAAGGCACACGAAGGAAACCTGACCAAAGTATTCAAGAAAAATTGAAAGTTAAAGGTAAACGCGTAACGTGCCCGACCAATCGCTTTCCGTGTCTCTTGCTCGTATATCAAGTTTCATTTCTGAATTCCTTCGTGTCACTTCGTTCTTCCTTCGTGATCCTTCGTGTTAACCGCGCTTCGCATTAACGCGCACGAAGGAAACCTGACCAAAGTATCGGAGAAAAATCAAAAATTAAAGGTAAACGCGTAACGTGCCCGACCAATCGCTTTCCGTGTCACTTGCTCGTATATCAAGTTTGATTTCTGAATTCCTTCGTGTCACTTCGCTCTTCCTTCGTGATCCTTCGTGTTAACCGCGCTTCGCACTAACGCGCACGGCGAGACATGAAGACCAGCCGTTCGAAGAGGTGCACGTCCTGCTCGTTCTTGAGCAGCGCGCCGGCGAGCGGCGGGATGATCTTGGACTGGTCCTGGCCGCGCAGCGTCGCGGGGGAGATGTCCTCGGCCATCAGCAGCTTCAGCCAGTCCAGCAGCTCGGACGTGGACGGCTTCTTCTTCAGTCCGGGCACTTCGCGGATCTCGAAGAACACCTCCAGCGCCTCGCGCAGCAGCGACTTCTTGAGATTCGGGAAGTGCACGTCGACGATGCGCTCCATGATTTCCTTGTCCGGAAACTTGATGTAGTGGAAGAAGCAGCGGCGCAGAAATGCGTCCGGAAGTTCCTTCTCGTTGTTGCTGGTGATGAGGATCGCCGGCCGGTGCCTTGCCTTGATCAGTTTCTGGGTCTCGTAGACGTAGAACTCCATGCGGTCGAGCTCGCGCAGCAGGTCGTTGGGGAACTCGATGTCGGCCTTGTCCACCTCGTCGATCAGCAGCACCGCGGGACGGTCTGATTCGAATGCGTCCCACAGCGGTCCCCTGACGATGTAGTTGGCGATGTCGTGCACGCGCCCGTCGCCGAGTTGGGAATCCCGCAACCGGGACACCGCGTCGTATTCGTACAGTCCCTGCTGTGCCTTGGAGGTGGATTTAACGTGCCACTGGTACAGTGGCCGTTCCAGCGCCTTCGCCATCTCGATCGCCAGCATCGTCTTGCCGGTGCCCGGCTCGCCCTTGATCAGCAGCGGGCGCTCCAGCGTGACGGCGGCGTTCACCGCCATCATCAGGTCTTCGGTGGCGACGTAGGTCTCGGTTCCCTTGAATTTCATCGATGATCTCGCTTTAGGGCCATCTGTCCTGCAGATTATAGCCGCACGCGGGCGAACGCCCTGCGCGCGGCTATAATTGCCGCTGCCGACAACCTATTCCAAGAAAGGTCCCGGGAGGACCCATGCCGCAGTTCAATGCCAACCTCTCCATGATGTTCAACGAGGTGCCGTTTCTTGAGCGTTTCGCCGCCGCCGCGAGGGCCGGATTCCGCGGGGTCGAGTTCCTGTTCCCTTACGAATTTCCGGCCGCGCAGATCAAGGAGCAGCTCGACAAGCACAAACTGCAGATGATCCTGTTCAACATGCCGCCCGGCGACTGGGCGGCCGGCGACCGGGGACTGGCCTGCGATCCGTCCAAGGTGGGCCAGTTCCAGGAGAACATCGGCACGGCGGTCGAGTACGCCAGGGCGCTCGGCTGCGGGCAGATCCACTGCATGGCCGGCCTCAAGCCGCGCGGGGCCAACGATGAGACCATGCGCGCGACCTACATCGCCAACCTAAAGTTCGCGGGCGGGGTACTGGCGAAGCACAACATGAAGCTGCTGATTGAGGCCATCAACACCCACGACATCCCCGGCTTTTACCTGAACTACTCGCGCCAGGCGTTCGACTTCATGCATTACGCCAACGTGCCGAATCTGTACTTCCAGTACGACATCTACCACATGCAGATCATGGAGGGCGATCTGGCGCCGACTGTCGAGAACAACCTGGCGAAGATCGCTCACATGCAGCTCGCCGACACCCCGGGGCGCCACGAGCCGGGCACCGGCGAGATCAACTATCCGTTCCTGTTCGGCCACTTCGACCGGATCGGCTACAAGGGCTGGATCGGCTGCGAGTACCGGCCGGCGGGCAACACCGAAGCCGGCCTCGGCTGGCTCAAGCCTTATCTTTGACTTACTGCAACCCCATTAACCGCAGAGGCGCAAAGGCGCAGAGGAAACGCAGAGAAAACCAAACGAGGCGTGTCAAAAAGCGGAGGGTTCCGATTTGTCCCACCTAGTCGATGAATCACCGTTGTCGCGACTATCCGTTTGTATTTTTGTCTTTCCATCCAACTTTGCATTGCTTTCCTTTGCGTTTCCTCTGCGCCTTTGCGCCTTTGCGGTGAGATTTTGAACCTGGAGGGAATATGAGCAGCGTAGGATTTATCGGTCTGGGCATCATGGGCAAACCCATGGTCGCCAATCTCATGAAGGGCGGGCACACGC
>CAYNFN010000306.1:0-7576 GCA_964396485.1 uncultured Alcaligenaceae bacterium | reverse complement strand
GCCGACCACGCGGCGGCCAATCAACTGGGCCAGCACTTCCGGGTAACTTTCTTCGGGGCGCGCCCCGGTCCCGTAGGTGATGCTGTCGCCGAAAGCGAGCACGATATCATCCGCACCAAGCCGCGGCAGCGGCGGCGGCGCGTCGCCGCAAGCGGCGAGCGCGAAAGCCAGTAGCAGCGCAAACAGATATCGGGGGGTGAACGTCGGGGCCATAGTTAACGATCGTTGTCGTGAATATCGTGAATACCGTGAATGGCGTGAATATCGTGAATATCGTGAATATCGTGAATGTCGTGAATGTCGTGAATATCGTGAATGTCGTGAATATCGTGAATGTCGTGAATGTCGTGACTATCGTGAATGTCGTGAATGTCATGAATACCGTGAATGTCGTGAATGTCGGAGATCAAAAACCGGGTGCTGATTCAGTAGTTAACTCTTCAGCGTTCAAATGCCGGGAAAACACAATGCATATGGCTCCAATTGGATTGGCCGTTTACGTTATTCACGTTATTCACGACATTCACGATATTCACGGCCTTTACGGCCGTTACGGCCTTACTCCCCCGCCACCGTCATCGCCTCGACCAGCACCGAGCCGGTCTGGCGCGAGCCGCGCACCATCACGTCGGTGCCGATTGCAACGATATTCCCGAACATGTCCTTGAGATTGCCGGCGACCGTGACCTCCTGTACAGGATAGGCTATCTCGCCGTTTTCGATCCAGAATCCGGCCGCACCGCGCGAGTAGTCTCCGGTCACCAAGTTGATCCCCTGCCCCAGCATTTCCGTGACCAGAAGACCCGTGCCCATCTTCTTCAGCAGCGTGGCGAAGTCCTCACCGGTCGAATCCACTATCAGATTGTGATTGCCGCCCGCATTGCCGGTGGACTTCATTCCCAGCTTGCGCGCCGAATAGCTGCCCAGGAAATAGCCCTGCAATACGCCGCCCTTCACGACGTCGCGGGCGCGAGTCGCCACGCCCTCGTCGTCGAATGGGCTGCTGGCGAGTCCCTTCCTCACGTGAGGCAGGTCATGGATGTTCACGATCGGCGAGAACACCTGCTTCCCCAGGCTGTCGAGCAGGAACGAGGACTTCCGGTACAGGCTGCCGCCGCTCACCGCAGCAACGAAATGGCCCAGCAGGCTCGATGCGATCGGCGCTTCGAACAGCACCGGCACGCGCGTGGTGGCGACCTTGCGCGCCCCGACACGGCGCGCGGCACGCTTTCCGGCGCGGCTGCCGACGTCGGCCGCCGGTTCCAGATCGGCGGCTGCGCGCGCAGTCGTGTACCAGTCGTCGCGCTGCATGGTCTCTTCCTTGCCCGCGATCACCGCGCACATGACGCTGTGGCGGGAGCCGGGATAGCCCGCCAGAAAGCCGAGGGAGTTGCCGTAGGCAAAATGCGACTGCTGGACCGAAACCGTAGCGCCTTCCGAGTTGCTGACCAGGCGATCGGCGGCGAAGGCGGCACTCTCGCACGAGCGTGCCAGCTCGATTGCCTGCTCCACCGAAATCGACCACGGGTGATACAGGTCGAGATCGGGAAACGCAGTGGCCAGCAGGTCCGCATCGGCAAGCCCGGAAAACTCATCGGAAGCGGTGAGCCGGGCGATCGACAGCGCCGCATCGACCGTGTCGCGCAGCGCCTTGGCGGAAAAGTCGGACGTGCTGGCGTGGCCGCGCCGCTTGCCGATGTAAACGGAGACGCCCACGCCCTTGTCGCGGTTGTACTCGATGGTCTCGATCTCGCTGCGGCGCACTGTCACGCCCTGCCCGAAGCCCTCGCTTACCTCCGTTTCGGCAGCAGTGGCGCCACGGCCGCGGGCATACTCGAGGACATCGCTGGCAATCTGCTTGAGCGCGGCGGTTTCGTGAGTGAATTCGGTGCTGGACACGATGGTTTCGGTTGTGGCACGACCAAATGAACGCGGCGTGCCCCCATCTTTCAAGCGGGGCGGCACGCCGCGACTGGAATTTTCGTTATGATACCAGTTGCGACGGCCCCGACTCTCCGATGGAACAAGAACTTCAGATCAGCAAGACCCAGCGCAAGCGCGAGATGCAGGCGCTTCAGGACCTGGGTGAAGAACTGGTCGCTTTGGGCACGGACAAGCTGGCCGAGCTCGACCTCCCCACCCGGCTTCTCGACGCGGTACTGGAAGCCAAGCGCATCTCCAACTTCGGCGGGCTGCGGCGCCAGATGCAGTATGTCGGGCGCCTGATGCGCGAGTCCGATGCCGACGCCATCCGCTCGCAACTCGACGTCGGGAAAGGCACCTCGGTCGCGGAGACCGCGCGCCTGCACGCTATCGAACGCTGGCGCACCCGCCTGATCGGGGACGACCTGGCGCTGGGCGAACTGCTCGACCAGTATCCCCGCGCCGACGCGCAGCGGTTGCGCACGTTGATCCGCAACGTCAAGCGCGAAGCCGAGGCCAAAAAACCGCCCAGGAGCTTCCGCGAACTGTTTCACGAACTCCGTAGTATCTTCGATATCTCTAAAACCCGTTAACCACGGAGGACACAGAGGACACGGAGGAAAAACAAAAACGAGGAAAAGCAAATTGGGGCTTGGAAGGGTGCCTGTTTGTGAATGTGTGCCGCCAATTTTCGCTGCGACGGATCATCAAGCGATGTAAAGGCTTTTAACCCCAGTATTTCTTTTGCTCTTGCCTTTCCTCCGTGTCCTCTGTGTCCTCCGTGGTTCAAGACTTTTCTTGATATGAGCGAGAACGAACAAGTGATCATCGGGCTGGTTTCGATCAGCGACCGGGCATCGAAAGGCGTCTACAAGGATGAAGGAATACCGGCGCTCGAAGAGTGGCTGGGACGCGTCGTGCTCAATCCCCGCCGGATCGTCACGCGGCTGATTGCGGACGAGCGGCCGGTGATCGAAGCCACGCTGAAGGAGTTGTGCGACAGGGAAGGCTGCCATCTGGTGCTCACCACCGGCGGCACCGGCCCGGCACCGCGGGACGTCACGCCGGAGGCGACGCTGGCGATTGCGGACAAGGTGATGCCGGGGTTCGGGGAACAGATGCGCCAGATCAGCCTGAGCTTCGTGCCCACCGCGATCCTGTCGCGGCAGGTCGGCGTCATCCGCGGAAGCACGCTCATCATCAACCTTCCGGGCCAGCCGAAATCCATCAAGGAAACGCTTGAAGGCCTGAAAGACGCCGATGGCAAGCACAAGGTGCACGGCATCTTCGCCGCGGTGCCTTACTGCATCGACCTGATCTGCGGGCCTTACATCGAGACCAACGAGGCGGTGGTCAAGGCTTTCCGTCCCAAGTCCGCCCTGCGCCCGAAAAATTAAATCTTTCACCGCAGAGGCGCAAAGGCGCAGAGGGAACGCAAAGAAATGCAAACGAGAAAGAGAATTGTGGATGAAAATGTTCACAGTTCCTTGATGCGTTGCCCGGAAGGTCGCGCAGTTAACCGGGTATCTCTCACATGACTATCTTTGCGGCCTTTCTTGCTTTTACTTTGCGATCTTTGCGTCAACGACTTTGACTCTCATGAGTGAACTGCTGCCAGCAATAGAAATCGAGACCAAACCAAAGCCGAGCCATGTGGTGATCTGGCTGCACGGCCTGGGCGCGGACGGCAATGACTTCGTGCCGGTGGTGAAGGAGATGAAACTTCCGCCGCTGGGAATCCGCTTCGTATTTCCGCACGCGCCGATGCGTCCGGTCACCATCAACGGCGGCTTTGTGATGCGCGCTTGGTACGACATCGCCTACCAGGAGCTCGCCTTCAAAGAAGACGAGCGCGGGATACGCGAATCGCAGAAGCTGATCGAGGACCTGATCGCGCGCGAGAACGCGCGCGGCATTCCCTCGGGGCGCATCGTGCTGGCGGGATTCTCCCAGGGCGGGGTAATCACGCTGCAAGCCGGGTTGCGGCAACCCAAGCGGCTGGCCGGCCTGATGGCGCTGTCGGCCCATCTGCCGATGTCGCCGATGGTCGAGGTCGAGCGCAACGTCACAAGCAACACGGTGTCGATCTTCATGGGCCACGGCACCGCCGACAACATCGTGCCGCTGGCTCTGGGCACGATGTCGCGCGACACGTTGATCAAGCTGGGTTATGACGTGGAATGGCACCAGTACCCGATGCCGCACTCGGTCTGCGCCGAGGAAATGGCGGGCATCAGCGCCTGGCTCAAGCGCGTCTTACTCTAGTTCAAATCCTCACCGCAGAGGCGCAAAGGCGCAGAGGAAACGCAAAGGAAAGCAAAAACACTGGGGGTTGAAAACCTAAGGTGGTGGTTACTCGCACCAGCATGACATATCGACTCGTTAGTGGAAATCGGAATCCCCCGCTTTTTGACACGCTTCGTTTGGTTTTCTCTGCGTTCCCTCTGCGCCTTTGCGCCTCTGCGGTGAAGATAAAACGCGAATAGTCGCGACAATAGTGATTTATCGACTCGGTGGGGCAAATCGGAAGTCCCCCGCTTTTTGACACGCTTCGTTCGGTTTTCTCTGCGTTTCCTCTGCGCCTTTGCGCCTCTGCGGTTAACCGGTTCTAGTTGGCGCGCTGCATGACGCGGAAGCGGGCCATGTCGAAATCGTCGCCACCCTCGAGCAGCTTCTTCGGTACCAGCAGGTAGCTGCGGCCGTAGGCACTCATCTCGTAGGTCTTTTGCGCCGAGAAGAATCCTGGCCTCAACAACAGGCTCATTTCTCCTGTGCCGCTGCTGTCGCTCGTGCTTGAGGGCAACAGTACGGCATCCTGCGCGATCGCGCTGTCGCCGGATTTGGCCGGCGCAACCTTGACCGCGGTCGCGCCCTTGCTGAACACCTGAATGCCGGCGTAGCGCTGCTTCAGATCATAGGCGGAAAGCCGGCGCACGATGCCCACGCCCCAGGCGGCGCCGCCTTCGAGTTTCACGCCCAGCAGCGTTCCGACCTTGAGCCAGTCGCCTTTGGTCTGCGGCAGCAGTGCCCCGTAACCTCCTGCGCTTTCGTTCTCCACCGTCCAGGTTTCGGCCGAATTGTCAAACGCCAGGTCCTCGGTATCGCCGGATATGGTGGCGAGGATCTCGTCGAAGTCGTGAATCACGGTGATGCGCGACACCGAGCGGCGCCGTTCCTCGCCGCGCGCCGGCGGTACCGACGCCCAATAGCGCGCCAGATGCCGCAGCACTTCCAGCACCAGCTCCGGATCGAAAACGCCTCCGAGATTGACGTTGGACGGCACCACGCCGTCGGCCTGAAGAACTGCGATAATTTTTTCCAGCTCCTGCGCGGCGGAGCCGGGGCCGAAGAATCGCAACCCCGGCGTCATCTGCGGACGCGAGACCATCCGTGCCGGTCCCTTGCCGGCGGAAATGTCGATGTAGTGGTGACAGCCTTTGCCGGGCGGGCGTTGCAGCACGAAGAACTCGGAGAACTGCGCCACCACCCGTTCAGCGATCTCCAGCTTCGTGGGCAGCAGGCTGTCGGTGGACGAGATCGCCAGCATCAGGCCCTTGAGGAATTCGCGCTGCACCGTGGAATCGCCGAACTTTCCCGGATACACCTCGACCTTGGCCGTGGCGAAGCCTTTTTCCTCGGCATAGGCAAAGAGCTTGCCGTACTCCTGCCACACCCTTGGCTCCACCGGCCCGTAGTGCAGCAACTGCAATTTAAGCTGCAGCGAAATCGCCCGCATCGCCCGCGCCACGATCATCGGCAACGTCCCCTTCAGCGAACCCCAGCCGCCGGCGCCGGCCTGGTAGCGCGTCATACACAGCTGATAGGCGTCCGCAAGCTGCTTCCAGAAAGTGAACAACGTGTTCCAGATACGGATTTCCTGGAATTTCTGCCGCCGCGCGCTGCCCGCAACATAATCCTGGGAAAGCTGGCGCTGATGGTTTTTTGCAGCCTGGTCGATCAGGTCGATGATCTCGAGCTGGCGCCCGAGCTTGAGGTCTTCCGCGCCCTTGAGCGAATCCAGCCAGTAGCAAAGTTCTTCCAGCGCCTTGAAGGAATCGTCGGCCGGCAATTCGGCGATGAGTTCGCGCGCGGCCTTGTCTTCGGCCAGTGGATGATCGGACTGGGTCCCCTTGATCCAACTAAGCATGCCTTTGCCTCGCAATCCCTTCGAACGCCTGAATTCAGACAGTGCAGAATTATAACGCGTTGTTTATCTTGGTCTATTACTTCTTGAACCCAACAATCATTGAGATTGCGACGGGTTTTTCTGCGGACGCGCGGCGTGGTGTCCACGGCCGGCGTCGACACCGGCCAGCAACGCCAGGCCAATGAGGAAATAAGCTCCGGTGATGAGGATGGCAAGGCGATGATTCCCGGAGGAAATCCAACTCACCAGACCGTAGGTGATCGGACCCAGGATCGACGACAGTTTGACCGCCAGCCCCCACAGGCCGAAGAATTCGGCGCGACGGTCCGGCGGACTCAGGTAGCCGACCAGCGCGCGCCCCGCGGACTGGCTGGCGCCGAGACACACGCCGGCGAGATTTGCCGCCACCCAGAACAGCGCCGGGGTGGTCGCCATTCCGGCCAGCACCACGGTCAGGCACCAGCCGACCAGTATCAGCGCCAGCGTGCGCACGTGGCCGAGTTTGTCCTGCAACTGTCCGAATGCGATCGCGCCCGCGCTGGCGGTGATGTTCACCACCAGGATCAGCATGATGGTCTGCTGGGTCGAGAATTTCATCTCCTGTTCGGAATAGATCGCGGCGAGCGAAATCACCGCCTGCACCCCGGCCTGATAGAACACGATGCAGAGCAGGAAGCGCATGAGGTCGCGATAGCGGCTGGCATGCTTGAGCGTTTCCCAAGTGCGCGCAAACGCGCTCGCGTACGCGCCGGTTGGCAGTTGCTGCGGTTGTGCTCGCTCTTTCAGCAGCAGGAAGGTCGGCAGGCACGAGACGGCGAACAATGCGGCGGTTATCAACATGGTCACCGGAACGAATGCGGCGGAGGACTGCCCCTGCGCCTGCGCCCAGGTGACATAGGCGAGCGATGCGCCGAGGCTGATCAGCCCGCCGATGTAGCCCAGCCCCCAGCCCCAACCCGACACCTTGCCCAGCGAACGTCCCCTGGCAAGTTCCGGAAGGAATGCCGCGACCAGGTTCTCGCCGGTGCCGAAGAAAAAATTGGAGATGATCAGCAGCGCGATGCCGAGCGCCAGGTCTCCGGGACCGACCAGCGCCAGCGCCGCCGTTCCGCTCACGCAGCCGATCGTGGTCACCACCAGCAGCCGCTTCTTGGCGGCGTGCGCGTCGGCATAGGCGCCGATCAGCGGCGCGCTCACCACGATCAGCGCATAGGACACCGACAGAGTTGCGGTCCAGGCGAACGTGGCCCACACCGCCTGCCCCGCCACCACCGCCACGAAGTAAGCGTTGAACACCGCGGTAATGACCACCGTGGTGTAACCGGAGTTGGCGAAGTCGAACATCATCCAGCCCCACACTTCGCGGGGCCGGACGTCGGCAACCAGGTTACTGGAGGACTTCGAGTCCACTGGCACGGGGCTCGCAGGCCCGCTTTGGGATTGACGTCGTATCAGGGATCAGGTCCTGCCCTGAAAAACTGACAAAGTATCCACGTTCCCATTTGC
>CAYNFN010000305.1:0-4333 GCA_964396485.1 uncultured Alcaligenaceae bacterium | reverse complement strand
TGACACTTCCCTCACCCCGACCCCTCTCCCGGAGGGAGAGGGACAACTGAAACCCTCGCCCTCCGGGACAAGGGAACACTTGAAGCGGAGCAGAGGGCGTCGCGCAGCGGCGGGTGAGGGCAGCAGTCGCATAAGTGCGGTCACGCTGTTATGTAAGACTCAATAAGTATTGCGTTTGTGACTTCGACGGAGGGCGTCGCTGATGAACCAGCTCGATCAGAACAAGAAAACGGTAACCGCCTTTTACGACCTGATGTTCAATCAGAACCGGCCCCGAGAGGCGATTGAGAAATATGCCGGTGATGAGTACGTCCAGCACAACCCGGAAGTGGCGGACGGAAAGGATGCTTTCATCGCGTACTTCGAGCGCATGGCCAGGGAGTATCCGGGCAAGCGGGTTTCATTCAAGAGAGTCATCGCGGAGGCAAACTACGTGGTGCTGCATTGCCATCAGGAGTGGCCCACTTTTAAGGACCGCGACTGGGCCGGCATTGACATTTTCCGGCTGGATGCCAACGGGAAAATCGTGGAGCATTGGGATGTGCTGCAAGTTGTCCCAGCCAAGGCAGCACACTCAAATACGATGTTCTAGCCATGAAGTTGCCTGACAACGCGATCGAGCGGACGCGAATGCGGCCATTGCGCTGCAGGCACCGGCCGCTTGCCGCCCAACTCCACGTTGGCTTGTTGCAGTTCAGGGGTAACCAAGAAATTCCAGCCGCTTCGCGGCGTCCGTCGTGACCCTGATCGGCGAGGGCTACATTGAAACGAATTCCGGAGGCAGGATGCTAAGACCCCTGATGATCCTCGGCGCACTGCTGTTGCCGGTCGCCGTGTGCAGCGCACAGCAGCGGGCGGCGCCGGAGGAGTACCCAACCACATGGGAGGTGCCGCCGGGCGATCCCGTCGAGCACATGACCGCCGGGTACGCGAAGGTTCTGTGCTCGGCGCTGTTCATCACCGGCCGCGATCTCGCAACGGCCGCAGACGAAGACGGGTTTTTCGTGTCGCCGCGTGCCGAGCGTCGACTGGTTACGAAAACGGTCGTGGACCAGAAGGCGCACGCCGTGCACCTGACGCTGCCCAGCGGGGTCACGCGCACCGCCAGGCTTTACCCGGACCAGGGATGCGTCACGCTGCCGCGTGGCGCGGCTTCGGTGTCTTTTACTCCTGTCAGAATCAGATCGTCGCTGCCCGACGCGGCAACGCAATCGTGGCCGATGGGAGACCGGCTTCCCGATACGCCGTTTCCGCGCGAAATCGATGCCGCGAAAGTGGCCGCAGGTGTCGAAACAGCGTTCGATCCTGCGGAAGCACTTACCGCGGCGTTCGTGGTTGCGTACAAGGGACGCATCATCGCCGAGCGCTACCAGCGCGGACTCGACCACACCACGAGGCTACCGAGCTGGTCGATGGGCAAGAGCATCGCGGCGACGCTCATGGGCCAGCTCATCCATGAAGACGTGTATGACCTGTGGGCGCCGGCACCGGTGGACGAATGGCAGCGCGCGGACGATCCCCGGCGCGCGATCCGGATTGCCGATTTGCTGCGCATGTCGAGCGGATTGCGCTTCGTTGCTCCGCAGGACCCGGACTACGATTCCTCGCGCGGCTATCCCGACCATCTCTACATCTACACCGGCGCGATCGATTCCGTTCGTTGGGCCGTCACTCGCCCGCCACAGTGGCCGCCCAATACCGTCGGGCGTTACCGCAATTCCGATCCACTGGTGATCAACCATCTCATCAGGAAAGCGGTCGTCGCCCGCAATCAGGAATACCTCTTGTATCCGCAGCGGCATCTGTTCGACCGGCTCGGAATCCGCAACATGCTTGTAGAGGCCGATGCGTACGGCAACCTTGCCTTTCAGGGTTACGACTTGGGAACGGGACGCGACTGGTTACGCCTGGGACTGCTGTATCTGCAGGACGGGGTCTGGAACGGCGAGCGGCTGCTGCCTGAAGGATGGACGGATTTCGTGCGCACGCCGGCGCCGGCATGGTCGAAACCGGTGTACGGCGGGTTCTTCTGGCTCAACCGCACCAGGAGATGGCCGGTGCCGGAGGACGCCTACTTCATGGCGGGCGCCGGTGGACAGTACGCGATGATCATTCCGACGCACGACCTGGTTGTCGTGCGCCTTGGCCACTACAAGGGCGCGGAAGCCGGCGAGAAGGCCTTGCGGCGCGCGCTCGAACTGCTCATGGAAGCGCTGCCGCAGGTACGCGCCCCCTGGCAACCACCGTCTGGCAGCAGATAATCTCTGACGACTGACCGCGTGCCATGGCGTTCGCACACCGGATTGCAAAGCGCGAAGACCTGGCGCAGATCGTCGCAATCTACAACTCGACGATTCCTTCACGTCAGGTCACCGCCGATATCGAACCCGTTTCGGTGCAGAGCCGGCTGCACTGGTTCGAGGAACATTCGCCGGACTTTCGACCGCTGTGGGTCGTCGAGTCCGAGGGACAGATCGCGGGGTGGCTGAGTTTTTCCTCTTTCTACGGGCGCCCGGCGTACAAAAAGACGGCGGAATTGAGCGTGTACGTACACGCCGACTTCAGAAAACGCGGCATCGCCTCGTATTTCCTTACCCAGGCTTTTACCCAGGCACCGGGTCTCGGTATCGATACCTTGCTCGGGTTCATCTTCGCCCATAACCTGACCAGCCTGGCGCTGTTCGAGAAGTTCGGCTTTTCGCGCTGGGGCGAGTTGCCGAAAGTGGCGCTGTTGGACGGGGTGGAACGCGACCTGGTCATCGTCGGGCGGCGAGCGTGATGAATGTCGTGGCGGCGCTGCCGGTGCTGAAGCTGCAGCGCATGTTGATGAAGGAGGGGAGGCAATGACGTGCGCTGGCTGAGGTTCTCGCGGGGGCAGACGATCGGCTTCGGGTTCATCGAAGACGACGCGGTACGCGTGTGCCGCGGCGAGATGTTCGGGGCATACGAGTCCACCGGGGAGCTGATTGCGCTGGCCGATGTCCATTGGGAGACTCCTTGCGTGCCGACCAAGATGATCGCGCTGTGGAACAACTTCCATGCGGCGGCAGCCAAGTTCTCGCTGGACACCCCGGCGGAGCCGCTGTTCTTCATCAAGGGGGCCAACAGTTTCTGCGCCCATGGGACCGAGGTTCCGGCGCCGAAGTCTTACTCGGGGCGCGTGCTTTACGAAGGCGAGCTCGGCGTCGTCATCGGCAAACGAGGAAGGGACATCGCCCTCGCAGAGTCGGCGGGCTACGTCTTCGGCTACACTTGCGTGAACGACATCACGGCGGTGGAGCTGTTGAAAACCGACCTGAGCTTCGCTCAATGGACGCGGGCCAAGAGCTTCGACGGCTTCGCGCCGTTCGGTCCAGTCATCGCGACGGATGCGAACCCGGCAGAGCTGGTAGTCCGCACGCTCGTGAACGGCAAAGAGCGGCAGAACTATCCGGTGCGGGACATGATCTTTTCACCCGAGCAGCTGGTGAGCCTCATCTCCCGGGATATGACCTTGTGTCCGGGGGACGTCATCTCCTGCGGGACATCGGTGGGCGCAGGATCAATAACCGCCGGCGCGACCGTGGATGTCGTCATCGATGGGGTAGGCACGCTCTCCAACCGTTATACATGACTCGTCTTTCACGCAAGGCATCATGAAGGTCGCTGTCGTCGGCGCCGGTGCAATCGGTGGATACCTGGGTGTCAGGCTGGCTCACGCTGGCGAGGACGTTACGTTCATCGCGCGCGGCGCCAATCTCGCAGCCATCCGCGCCGGCGGGATGAAGCTGATCCTGGAGGACGGCAGCGAGCTGCATGCCGAGGGCGCGCGCGCGTTCGAGAGGATGAGCGATGCGGGCCTTCAGGACGTCGTACTGTTGACGCTCAAGGCGCATCAGGTTGCGGCGGTCGCTCCCGATCTGAACCAACTCTGCCACGGGCAGACCAGCGTCGTTACGATGCAGAACGGAATTCCTTGGTGGTACTTCCATAAGCACGGCGGGCAGTACGAGGGAACGCCGGTCGTCTCCGCCGACCCCGACGGCAGCATTGCGCGCAGCATCGATGCCGCGCGAGTAATCGGCAGCGTCGGATATCCGGCTGCGAACCTCGTCTCGCCCGGAGTGGTCGAGGTCGTCGAGGGCAACCGCTTCACGCTGGGAGAACTGGATGGCTCGACAACGCCGCGTATCGAGGCCATCGCGGCGAGCTTCACCAAGGCCGGTTTCAAAGCGCCGATCACGAAGGACATCCGTAGTGAGATCTGGCTCAAGCTCTGGGGCAACCTGAGCTTCAATCCGGTCAGCGCGCTAACGCACGCCACGTTGGTGGACATCTGTCAGTTCCCGCTCAC
>CAYNFN010000304.1:0-2904 GCA_964396485.1 uncultured Alcaligenaceae bacterium | reverse complement strand
CTGGATGCCGTGGAACGCCGCTACGTGGACGAAGTCGGCGCCATGAACATCGCCTTTATCTATGAGGGCAAGCACATGCGCACGCCGGCCCTGTCCGGAGCCATTCTGCCCGGCATCACCCGCGATTCGCTGCTCAAGCTCGCGCCCGATCTCGGCTACAGCGTGGCCGAAGACCGAATGGACATTCGCGACGTGCTGCGCGACATCGAGGCAGGCAAGATCACCGAAGCGTTCGGCATCGGCACCGGCGCGGTGATTGCGCCGGTCGGCCGCTTCGGCTACCAGGACCGCGATTACGCCTTCGGCAGCGGCGAGCCGGGGCCGGTGGCGCAGCGGTTGTTCAAGGGATTGACTGATATCCAGTACGGCCGTGCCCCCGATCCCTACGGCTGGACACGCGTCGTCAAAGTCGGGTCGGAAACGAGGGCGACGACCGCCACCGGCGCGTAGCGCTTTCCCGTTTTGCCGCGCCCTCCCTCCGGGCGCCTGCCGTACCTCGCGACGCCGTTTGCCTCCATACTTGTACCCGAGCATGTGGCGCACTCCACTTCCCACCTTTCGTTTCCTTTTGCCGCGGATCGCCAGAGGCGGACTAATCGCTTTGCTGTTCTTTGCGAGCGTTGCCCGCGGTGAGGACAATTACGCCGCGGCGCGGCGCGAGATGGTTCGCGAGATCGAGCGTATGGCCGCGTCGACCCTGCTGGAAACGGGAAGCCGGACGCTCGACCGGCAGGTGCTCGAAGTCATGGGAAGGGTGCAGCGACACCTGTTCGTGCCGGCGGCCCAGCAGCGCCACGGCTACGAGAATCGGCCGCTGCCGATCGGTAACGGGCAGACCATATCTCAGCCCTATATCGTGGCATTGATGACCGATCTGCTGCGGCCGGAGCCGGGCCACGTGGTGCTGGAAATCGGCACCGGTTCGGGCTATCAGGCAGCAGTGTTGGCTGAGCTCACCGGGAAGGTATACACGATGGAAATCATCGAAGCGCTCGGGATCCAGGCAAAAAAACGGCTCGCGCAGCTCGGTTATCGCAACGTGGAAGTGGAAGTCGCCGACGGTTATTACGGCTGGCCCTCGCAGGCGCCCTTCGACGGCATCATCGTCACCGCGGCCGCGAGTCACGTTCCGGTGCCGCTGGTGCAGCAGCTCAAGCCCGGCGGGCGCATGGTGATCCCGGTGGGCACGAGTTTCCTGACCCAGCAACTGATGCTGATCGAGAAAAGGCCGGACGGCTCGGTGGTGAGCCGACAGATGCTGCCTGTGCGTTTTGTTCCCCTTACCGGCAGGCACTGAGCGCGCGTTACCGCGCCGCCCGGGCTTCGAGCGATCGGCGACGCAAAACTCCGGCAACGCGCACCATGTCTGAAGACACAACACAACCCGGCACACTGCCGCCCGGTCTGGGTGTGTCGGTGTCGCTGGTGTCGGCGGCCGCGCTGGCTTACGAGATCCTGCTCACGCGGATGTTCGCCATCATTCAGTGGCATCACTTTGCCTACATGATCATCAGCGTGGCGCTGCTCGGTTTCGGCGCGGCGGGCACGGTGGTCACCTTGTTCCGGGCACGACTCGAACAACGCCTCGCGCCGGTGTTTGCATCCGCGGCGGCGGCGTTCTGCGTCACTTCGATGGGGTGTTTCCTGCTGGCGCAGGCGCTGCCCTTCAACGCGTTGGAATTCCTCTGGGATGTGCGGCAGCCGCTGTGGCTGCTGGCGATGTACATGCTGCTGTTCGTGCCGTTTTTCTTTGCCGCGGTGTGCGTATGCCTTGCGTTCACGTGCTACGCGGCGCAGGCGCGGCGCGTCTATGCCTTCGATCTCGTGGGCGCCGCATTCGGCAGCCTGGGGGTGATCTTTGCGCTGCTCGCCCTGCGACCGGCGATGGTTCTCGCCTGCGTGGCGGCGCTCGGTGCGATCGCGGCGGCGCTGTTCTGGCTGAGCGCGGGCGGGCGGCCACGCGCCGTGGCTCTGGCGCCTCTCACGCTGGCCGTTGTCGCGTTAGTCGCGGCGCAGACGCCGGGCGGGCAGTTGCGCATGTCGCAGTACAAGAGCCTCAGCAGGGCGCTCGAAGTGATAAGCGCGGAGGTGCGGGCGGAGCGCTCCAGCCCTCTGGGCCAGTTGACGGTGGTGGAGAGCAACGCAGTGCCGTTCCGGCACGCGCCCGGGTTGAGCCTGAACGCGCCGCAGCCACCGCCCGACCAGTTCGCGGTTTTCACCGACGGCGAGGGTTTCAGTGCGCTGAACCGTTACGACGGCAAACGCGAGACGCTCATCTATGTCGATTACCTCACTTCGGCGCTGCCTTATCACCTGACCAGCGCACCGCGGGTTCTTGTCCTGGGAGCGGGCGCTGGCACGGACGTCCTGCAGGCGCTGTATCACGGCGCAGCAACAGTCGACGCGGTGGAGCTGAACCCGCAAATGGCGGATCTGGTGGAGCGCGAGTTCGGCGAATTTTCCGGGCGCCCGTACAGCCGGCCCGGCGTGAGCCTTCACATTGCCGAGGTGCGGGGCTTTGCGGCCGCGAGCCGGGGCTATTTCGACGTGATCCAGCTCGGACTGCTGGATGCGTTCGGCGCGTCCGCGGCGGGGCTTTACGCACTGAACGAGAGCTACCTCTATACCGTCGAGGCGCTGCAGCGTTATCTCATGCGGCTGCGGCCGGGCGGCTATCTCGCGATCACGCGCTGGGTCGATCTGCCGCCGCGCGATGCGTTGAAGCTGTTCGCGACCGCGGTCGTGGCACTTGAAAAAGAGAACGTGCGCAATCCCGGCGCGCGTCTGGCGATGATCCGCAACTGGAATACCGCCACGCTGATCGTGAAAAACGGCGAGCTGACGCCGCAGGACATCGCGCGACTGCGGGAGTTCTGCACAAGCCGCGGCTTCGATCTGGTGTGG